>CACASS010000062.1 GCA_902535275.1 uncultured Pelagibacteraceae bacterium | reverse complement strand
GCAGTCTAAGATTTAGACCAATTATAATGACATCCCTAAGTACAATGATTGCGATGTTGCCTTTGGTTATTGGAAATATTGGACCAGGTGCTGGAGAAGGTTCGAGACTTGCTGTAGGTGCAACTATACTTGGTGGAATGATAATTTCTACATTCTTCACTTTATATGTAACTCCGACGATGTATTTAACTTTAGCGAAAAATACGAAGAGAATTGATGCAGTTGATATAGAGCTTAAAAAACAATTAAACTAAAATATAATATATTTTTTAGTAGTAAGTGACTTTCGACAATTATTCAGCTGTGTCCTGTATTTCTTAGATTGATTTTCAACTTTTTTCGCTAAAAGAATAATTTTTTGATTTTTTTTATAATTTTTGTAATTTCCCCAGCCCTCATGATAAGCAACATATTGTTTAAAAGCATCATTTTTTGGGATTTTTAGGATCTTTTCTGTTTTGTTTGTATACCAACCAATAAAATCTACACTATCTTTAAATCTTGTCCTAGTTGCATACTTGTTTCCTGTTTCCTCTTTGTATTGCTTCCAGGTTCCTCTGACTGCTTGAGAATAACCAAAAGAACTTGATGGTCTTTTATATGGAATAACTTTAAATAATTTTTGTCTAGGTGGTTTTGCCAACCAATCGAAATCTGATTCCATTTTAATTATAGCAAGTTGCAAATTAATAGGAGTTCCCCATTTTTGTTCAGTTTTTTTTGCATGTTTGTACCAAAGATATCTTTCGGAAAAAATTGAACAGCCATCTGCAGTATTGTTAGGAATTGAGGAGCAACCATAAAATAAAATAGAAATTAAAAATAAATATATAATTTTGTTTCGAATCATTTTCATTATTATCTATTTTTTTTTCTCCATATCCAAGGATATTCAAATTGCATTTGCCATAAACCCAATGAAAATTTTTTTGCAAAAGTCTGGTATTTTCTAAATTTACCCTTTGAGTATTTAGGATAATCAAATGCATAACCATTTTTGACCATAAAAACTGATAGGCTTTCATTTTTTAAAAAACATTCACCTATTAACCTGCTATATTGATCTTTATTTTTTTCTATTTTGCAATTAACAACCTGATTTCCAATTTTTTCAATGAGCTTATCTTTAGATAACTTCCCACATAGAATTTCAACATTATTTAAAAAACATGATTGTTTTTTTCCAAAAAAAAAACTTTCTGGAGCATCAATTCCACTAAAGCGAATTTTTTTATTATTAATCTTAATTGTGTCACCATCTGTAATTTTTGGTTTACCTGAAATTAATAAATAATTTTGGTCTGAAGATAATAAGTGATTAATATTAAATAAGAGGAAAAAAAAACTAATTAAAATCAGTTTTTGCTTTTTCATTTAGTTCATCCATTTTTTTTCGTAAATCTTCATCTGACACATTTTTTTCTTTCAAATCCTCTTTAATTTTTCGAAAAACGTCTTGATCCCCTGCTTCAGCAAAATCTGCTTTTATGACAGATTGAATATATTCCTTTTGTTGATCTGGATTAAAATTTAGCATCTGAGAAACCCATTCTCCTAAATATTTGTTTCTTCTAGCGCTAACTTTGAATTGAAGCTCTTGGTCGTGAGCAAATTTCTTTTCAAAACTTTTTTTTCTATCTTCAAATGAACTCATTTTAACAAATTAAAAAGATTTAGCTTTATGTCAATCTAATTTAATTTATATTTATGTTAAATTTATGAATAATTTAATACTTGTTAGACACGGACAAAGCGTATGGAACCTAGAAAACCGTTTTACTGGGTGGGTAGATGTAGGTTTAGCAGCCAAGGGTAAACTTGAAGCTTGTAAGGCAGGTGAATTAATTAAGGAATTAAACCTTGAATTATCTTATTTTTATACATCATTACAGACAAGATCGATCGAAACACTAAATTTAATCCTCAATACTATGAGAATTAAAGATCAAAATGTTATTAATGCTTGGGAACTAAATGAGAGGCACTACGGAGCGTTAACTGGTTTAAATAAAGATGAAATGAAAAAACTTTATGGAGAAGAAA
>CACASS010000061.1 GCA_902535275.1 uncultured Pelagibacteraceae bacterium | reverse complement strand
TTAGCAAAACAGAAAAATGATTTTGGTTTTCCAATAAATGATGTTTGCAGATTTCATTTGAAAAATGGAGCTGATATTGATGATATTGCAGTAAATGCAAATGTTTCAGAAGTTGGTTTCAAAAGGTCTTTTGGTGTCATGGTTAACTATAGATACGAATTAGCAAAAATTGAGAAAAAATCACCAAGAATATGTAAACGAGAAGAAAGTTAACATTTCGAATAAGGTTAAAAAACATGTCTAAGATTAACAGATTGGTATCAGTTGCACCTATGATGGATTGTACTGACAGGCATGAAAGATACTTTTTAAGATTGATAAGCAAAAACGTCCTTCTTTACACTGAAATGGTTGTTTCAGAGGCAATTGATAGGGGAGATAAAGATAAACTATTATCATTTGATCTAAGAGAAAAACCAGTTGCACTTCAATTAGGTGGTTCAACACCAAAATTATTAGCAAATTCAGCAAAAATTGGCGAAGATTATGGTTATGATGAAATTAATTTAAACTTAGGCTGCCCAAGTAAAAAAGTTCAAAAAAATAAATTTGGCGCATGTTTAATCAAAGAACCAAGTTTAGTAGCAGACTGTTTATCAGAAATGATTAATTCAACATCTTTGCCAGTCACAGTTAAAACTAGAATTGGTTATGATGATGTAGAAGACTACGAACATTTTTATAATTTCATAAAAACTTTAAAGGAGACGGGAGTTAAAACTTTTATAATACACGCAAGAAAAGCTATGTTGGGTAAATTTACACCTAAGCAAAACCTTAATATACCTCCTTTGAAATATGACTATGTATATAAACTAAAACAAGACTTCAAAGACCTTGAGGTAATTATTAATGGTGGTGTCACTAAAGTGGAAGAAGTGAAAGATCATTTAGATAAAGTGGATGGCGCAATGATTGGAAGATCAGTTTATCACTCTCCTTACTTTTTAGCTGATATTGAAAAGGAGATATTCAACAATCATGATATTAAAGAACGTGAAGAAATTGTCGAGGAATTAATTGACTATGTTAGGGCTCAAGTACAAATGGGAACAAGAGTTAATCAAGTTATGAGACATACACTAGGTTTATTCCATGGACAAATAGGTTCAAGCCATTGGAAAAGATATTTGAGTGAAAATATGTGTGTAAGAGATGCGGATGTAAAAAAAATTGATCATATTATGGATAAAGTTAGACTTTCTCCTAAATTACATTCGGCAGGTTTAATTGATTAATACTATTCTTTCCAATCAGTATTATCTTTTAATTTTATTAATGGTAATAACTGCATTTCCAGTTGGATTTTTTGCAGGTTATTTTGGGATAGGTGGTGGACTTATTTCTGTACCAGTGCTTTTTTTCATTTTTGAAACAGCAGATGTTGATAAATCTTATTTAATGCATCTTTCAGTAGGAACTGCTTTTTCTATTACAATATTTACTGCCTTTGTTTCAGTTATGACACATAGAAAACATAAAGCTGTAGATATAAATATTTTAAAAACCTATGGTCTTTTTGTAATATTTGGAGTTTTGCTGGGTACTTATATGGCAGCATTATTAAATACTAAATCTTTGGTTTTATTTTTCGCTGTAGTTGTATATTTTTTTGGAGGATATTTACTGGTAGTTAAACAGGAGTTAAAAAAAAATAAAAAATTTAAGTTTCTACCAAGAGCAACATTTGGTTTCATTTCAGGTTTTATATCTGCACCTATGGGTATTACTGGAGCTATGATGAATGTGCCAATCCTAAGATATTTTGGATATCCTATAAGTAGAGCAATAGGAAGTTCAGCTGCTATTGGATTTGTGATAGCATCAATTGGATCAATTGGTTTTTTGATATCTGGTTTTTTACTTAATGCAAATCTTCCATTAAGCATTGGTTTTGTAAATGTTCCTGCATTTTTAATTTTTATTCCAATCACCTCTTTTATGGCACGCGTAGGTGCAAATTTAGTACATAATAGCGATAAAAATAAAACTCAGAGAATGTTCGGTGTATTTCTGTATGTTATTGGTACATTATTTTTAATTAGATTTCTTGGATTGTAAAAATAATTTATGTATTATTTT
>CACASS010000060.1 GCA_902535275.1 uncultured Pelagibacteraceae bacterium | reverse complement strand
ATTTGTTGGTGGAGATGTTAACAAAATGAAATTAGAATTAGGGGCTCCCAGCGAAGATATGATCAATAATACTGGCAATGAAGTATTAATTTATAAAACAAAAAAATACGGTGTACCGTGTGAGAGAAGATTTGAAGTTAACGCTGGTGGAACTATAATTGCTTTCAGTTCTAGTGGATGTTTTTAAACTTGTGGGGCGAACCCCACAAGCAAGGTTAAAATTTTTTACTTAATATCAATAAGTCTTTTTTTCTTATGATCTGGTAAAATTCTTTCACAAGCAATTGTCAATAGACCATCCTTAAGTTCAGCTCCATTTACCTTTACATCATCTGCAATAGTAAAAGATCTTGCGAATTGTCTTTGTGATATGCCTTTGTGAATTATTTCACCGTCTACATTTTGATCTTCAGACTTATTAAGCTGTTTAGTTCTTACAGTTAATATATTATCTTCAAACTCAACCTCGACATCTTTTTTATTAAAACCAGCTAACGCAACTTCAATTGAATAGTTGTCTTTGCCGGTTTTTCTTATGTTATATGGTGGATAATTTGATTGCATTGTCATGCCACCATTACCAAGCATACTTTCAAATTGGTCAAACATATCATCGAAACCAATAGAAAAGGGTCTTAGTGAGTTAAAGATTGATAGATCCTTACTTGTCATATTTACTCCTTTTGTTAAGCAAGTTAATTTACGTAAGCCCCATAAGGCGACCTACACTGTTTATATGGTGACTAATTATAAAATTTCAATACAAGATTATTTAAATTTTTTCTGCAATTTTTAAAGCAAAAGCATAATCAAGAGCTATTTCCTCGATAGCACCATCTCTACCAGATTTTCCTCCATGACCAGCGTTCATTTCAGTCTTTAGTAATAATAAATTATTATCTGTTTTATAGTCTCTTAGTTTTGCAGTGAATTTTGCTGGCTCATCAAACAGAACTCTGTTGTCACTAAGACTAGTAGTGATTAAAATATTTGGATAATCCATTTTTTTAATATTGTTATAAGGAGCGTATGAGTAAATATAGTCAAAATGATCTTTGTTATCTTTAGCATTTCCAAATTCATCAAATTCTCCAATTGTTAATGGTAGAGAATGGTCAAGGTTAGTAGTCAAAGAGTCAACAAAAGGCACAGCCATTATTAACCCTAAAAATAGCTCAGGTGCTTCATTTACAACTGCCCCCATCAACAACCCACCTGCTGAACCACCCATTCCTATAATTTTTCCTTTAGAGGTATATTTTTTTTCAATCAAGAATTTTCCAACAGCAATATAATCTTCAAATGTATTTTTTTTGTTTAAAAGTTTTCCTTCCTTCCACCATTTCATTCCTCTTTCCATTCCCCCTCTTATATGTGCTGTAACCCAAATTATATTTCTATTAATTAAGCTTAATCGTGTGGATGAAAATCCAGGAGACATTGAATTCCCATAAGAACCATAACCATATAACAAAATATTTGAAGAACCATCCAGAAGTGTATTTTTATGTCTTGTTATAGTTATTGGTACCATTCGTCCATCATGAGACGGGCATTCAATTCGTTCAACAATATAATCATCGGGGTTATGTCCAGATGGAATTTCTTGTTCTTTAACAAGTTTTTTTTCTTTTGATTTTAAATTATATAAAAAAGTCCTTCCTGGAGTTTTAGGAGATGAATATGACAAATAAACATTATCAGTGTCTTTATCTTTTTGAATTAAAGATATACTTGGAACTATTACTTTCTCATCACTAAAAACTATCTCTTCCTCTTCATTTGTTTTGGGATTTCTCAAAATTATTTTTCCTAAAGCATTTGAGGTTTCGGATCTAATTATCCAATGATTTAAAAATACTAAACCTCCAATCAATACTTCATTTTTTGCATTAACGAATGGTTCCCAGATTTGTTCAACTAAATCATTACATCTATCAATCTTAAAATCTTCAGCATTTTCATTGGTATGTTTGTAAAAATATCCATCCCAGGAGTTTACTGAGTAAATTATACCTCTTTTTCTTTTTTGGATTAGTTTAGGATTTGGATTATTTTCATCTATTTTAAAGTAATATTGTTCCGATGTATTATGATCAGAACTTGTAATCATAAAATATTTTTCGTCTGAACTTAAACCTATACCTACAGTAA
>CACASS010000059.1 GCA_902535275.1 uncultured Pelagibacteraceae bacterium | reverse complement strand
GTTTAAGTGTCAGCTGAGAATATTTCATACGATTTACAAAGATTTGCCGGTATTAAAAGAGATTATACTCCTGAAGAAGTTGAAAGATTAAGAGGTTCTATCAAAATCGAGTATACTATGTGTAAAATGCAGTCCCAAAAGCTTTGGAAACTGCTTAATACAGAAGCTTATGTAAACACCCTTGGGTCACTTTCTGGAAATCATGCAGTACAACATGCAAAGGCTGGTTTAAAGGCAATTTATTTAAGTGGTTGGCAAGTTGCAGCTGATGCTAACAGTGCTGGAGAAATGTACCCTGACCAATCTTTATATCCTTATGATAGTGCACCAAAATTAGTTGAGACAATGAATAATTCCCTAGTTAGAGCTGATCAAATTCAACATATGGAAATCATCGATGGTGACATGGATAAAAGTAAAAGAACTGATTACATGTTGCCAATTATAGCTGATGGAGAAGCAGGATTTGGTGGACCACTAAATGTATTTGAATTAACTAAAAAATTTATTAGAGCGGGTACTGCTGGGGTTCACTTTGAAGACCAATTAGCTAGTGAGAAAAAATGTGGTCATATGGGTGGAAAAGTTCTTGTACCAACTGGAACAATGGTTAGAAATTTAAAGGCTGCAAGACTTGCCGCAGATATTGCAGATGTACCATTAATAATTTTAGCAAGAACAGATGCAAATGCTGCAAAATTAATCACAAATGATTTTGATGAAAATGACAAACCATTTTTAACTGGCGAAAGATCTCCAGAGGGTTTCTTTTATGTTAAAGATGGAATAGAGCAAGCAATTTCTAGAGGTCTTGCTTATGCACCATATGCAGATTTAATTTGGTGCGAAACTGCTACTCCAAATTTGGAAGAAGCAAAGAAATTTGCTGATGCTATACATGAAAAATTTCCTGGTAAAATGTTAGCTTATAACTGTTCTCCATCATTTAATTGGAAGAAACATTTATCTGATGAGGAAATTGGATCATTTCAAAGAAAAATTGGAGAAATGGGATATAAATTTCAATTCATCACATTAGCAGGTTTCCACACTCAAAACATCGCAATATTTGAGTTAGCAGAAAAATATAAATCAGAGGGTATGACTGCTTATTCAAAAATTCAACAGCATGAATTCGCTAGAGAAAAAGATGGATACACAAGTGTGAAACATCAAAGAGAAGTAGGTACATCTTATTTTGATGCAGTTTCAAATACAATAAGCTCAGGTAAAAGCTCAACGACAGCAATGGAAGGCTCAACTGAGTCAGAACAGTTTTAGATGATAGATTAATGTTTACTAGTGGTCTTCTATTAATAGTAAGCTATCTTTTATTTAAATACACGGTTCAATGGATTCAATATTATAATCAAACTGATCCTAGAATGCCCGATTCAATATGGCGATATACTTGCGATTATAAAGTTATAGGCATAAGAGATATTTGTGACTTAGATGATAAGCCATTTGTAAGACAAAGAAGGAAAAGAGATAAAATTGTTACAATAATGTATTTTATTGTCGTCCTTGCTTTTGTATTTTCTATGTATTTTATGGCAAGTTTATTAGGACTAATTCTTTAATTTTTGAATCTGATCCCACGCTGAATTGACAGCTCTCATTTTAGCTTTGCTCTCATCTATTAATTCTTGAGGAACGCCTTTACTTAATAAGATATCAGGGTGATGCTCTTTGCTAAGTTTAATATACCGTTTTCTTATTTCTTCGAGTGAGTCATCAGGCTTACTCTCTAAAACAATATAAGGATTAAGTTTGTCTGATGACTTTCTACTTTCTTTAATACCGTTAATTTGAGTCTGATTTAATCCAAAAATTCTTGCTATTTCTTCTATCATTATTACTTCATTTTCACTTACGTGACCGTCAGCTTCAGCAATATAAAAAAGAGTGTTAATTACTTCCTCCAATACATTCATATTTCCTCTATAAACTTCTGCAATTTGTTTTGCATATGGTTCATACCCAGTACTTTCTTCTTTAGCTTTATTAAAAATTTTACCAACCTGATCTAATTCACTCTCAGGTATTTTTAATTTATCTTTAACTGCAATCAATTCTTCACGACTAACTTGTCCATCTGCTTTACTTAGCTTTGCTGACAAAACAATTAAAGAGAGCGCAAATATTTGTTGAGGCTGTGCAAAAGATCTAAATCCACCACCTGATCTGGCTCTTGACATTTTTCCGCCAATTAAGGATCCCAAAAGCATACCGAAAGGTCCACCAATAGAAAAACCTAGCATTCCACCAATTATGCTTCCCCATATTGCCATTATTCAAAACTCCTTAATCTATATTCCC
>CACASS010000058.1 GCA_902535275.1 uncultured Pelagibacteraceae bacterium | reverse complement strand
AATTCCCACATCCTAAAAAATTTTTCATCAAACATCCCTAAAACAGTGTCTTTTTTTGATAAAAATCTTTCTTTCCAATTTCTAAGTGTATGCGCGTAGTGCATTCTTAGAACCTCAATGTCAGACACTATCAGACCTGAGTTTTCAATTGGTTTAGCAACTTCACTTAAACTTGGTGTGTAACCGCCTGGAAAAATATATTTTGTAATCCATGGTTGTGGGTCTCTTGGGGGCATTGATGAACCAATAGTGTGAATTAAAGCAATTCCTTTTTCGTTCAAAAGTTTAAAAACTGTATTAAAATATGTTTTATAAAATTTTCTCCCTACATGCTCAAACATTCCAACACTTACTATTCTGTCAAATTTTTCATTTAGCTGCCTATAATCAATAAGTTTAAAATCTACCTGATTAGACAAATTCATCTCTTTTGCCTTATTCTTACTATACTCAAATTGATTTTCTGACAGTGTTATGCCTGTAACACTTGCTTTTGTCTCCTTGGCAATTGCTAATGCTAATGTGCCCCATCCTGAACCAATATCTAAAACTTTTTGATTAGGCTGAATATTTAATTTTTTTATAATATGTTGAATTTTATTATTTTGAGCTTGCTCTAATGTATCATTATCATTTTTAAAATAAGCACAAGAATATTGTCTATTCTCATCTAAAAATAAATCATAAAGTTTTTCAGATATATCATAATGATGGGCTACGTTTTCTTTTGATTTTACGATTTTGTTAAAATTTGTAAGATATCTGAAAGTCCCTTTTATTTTTTTTATTACCGAGCCATAAAAATTTATCTCCCCTACCTATATTTTTGAAAGCTAAGTCTAAAAATTCTGTAAGCGTTCCATTCTGTATTACTAATGATCCATCCATATAAGCTTCTCCAAAATATAGATCTGGGTTTATCAGTAATTTTTGCATTAATTTTTGATCAAGTAATTTAATTACTATCGGTTTTTCTTTTTTAGGATTTCCTATTACATATTTTTTTGAATTAGAGTCTACAAGTTCAAAACCATCTTCTTTAAACAAATCATTTAAAAAACTTATTAAACTCATTTTATGCTGCTTTTAAATTTGCTATTTCAAATTCTAAATTTCCTAAACTTATCAATATCTCATTTTTTTGATTAGAGTCTAAAAGCTTTAAAGGTGGTAAAAGATTTTCAAATATTTGGTTTTTTTCTGACATAACTGTGTGCAAACCAGATATTAAATTATATTTTTCAAAACAACCTCTTACATCACATAATTTTTTGTTTGAAGATAAATCTGAATTATTTTTAAAGCCATCGTAAACTTCTCTAGCCAAAGTTCCAGTTATATTTGTAGTAGCTGTTATAATTCCATCACACCCTAGTTCTAACCCTTTTAATAATTTTGATTCAGAACCAGGAAATATAGAAAAATTATTAATCTTTAAAGTCTCAAATAAATTATAAGAACTATCCTTTACACCAACAATTTGATCTGGAAATTTTTCAACTAAGGTTTCAATACATTCTGGACTAAACTTATAACCTGAAAGTTTTTCAAAATTATACAAAATAATTTTACAATCGTTAACTGCTTCAATTATCTTTGAATAAAAATTTATAACATCACTATCATTATATTTATAATATGCAGGTGGCATTATAAGAAATGTATTAAAATTCATAGACTTAGAAATTTTTATTAAATTAATGTTATCCGCAAGTGAATTTAAGCCTGTCCCTATTATAAATTTGTCTTTATATTTACTATTTGGTAACTGATTAATTAGTTGTATTTTTTCGCTCAGAGAAATTAATTGTGACTGACCTGTGCTACCAAAAAAAACTACACCATGACAACCCATGTCTATGACGTTTTCTGCATGCTTAATTGTATTATCTATATCAAGAGAAAGATCTTTTTTTAATATTGATAAAGAAGCAGCAAAAATACCTTTTAATTCAATCATAATATAAAATTAATATAAAATAAAATTTAGTAAAGTATTAATATCCCTTAAGACTTATATACTCTTGATTACTATTTCTTTTGCTTCATTGACAATTGAAGCAAGTCTATTAAGCTCTGGACTTACATCTGGATGAATTTTTTTCATAATTTTTTTATATGAGTTTAAGATTTCACTTTTTGAATATTTTTTCTTGGGATCTAAATTTAAAATTTTATATGCTTCATCCAAATTCATATTTTGTTGAGTGTTTGTCTGATTAAAATTATTAAAGTTGAATCTTCCAGAGTTTCTAAGAACTCTGAACAAACCCCAAAGTCTTAGTAATTGGAAAAGTGAAATTCCTGCTTTGGTTTTTATTAGCGGCAAAATAGCTAAAACAAATGGTAATGA
>CACASS010000057.1 GCA_902535275.1 uncultured Pelagibacteraceae bacterium | reverse complement strand
AAATCGCATCTGCAATTCAGGAAGGTGCTAGAGCATATTTAAACAGGCAGTACAAAACTATTGCAATTGTTGGTGTTGTAGTTCTAATTGTTATTACAATTTTGTTCAGTCCTTTAGTTGGATTAGGTTATTTAATTGGAGCTACATTATCAGGTATCGCAGGTTATGTGGGTATGATTGTATCTGTTCAAGCAAACGTTAGAACTGCCGAAGCATCAAGAAAAAGTTTAGCTAGTGGTTTATCAATTGCATTTAAATCAGGTGCTGTTACTGGTATGTTAGTAGCTGGATTAGCTTTACTTGCAATAGCTGTATATTATTATTTTTTAGTAAAAAATGGAGTTGATGAGAGAGAAATAGTTAATGCTTTAGTTGCATTAGGCTTTGGTGCTTCATTAATCTCAATTTTTGCAAGACTGGGTGGAGGAATTTTTACAAAGGGAGCAGACGTTGGTGCTGATTTAGTAGGTAAGGTTGAAGCTGGTATACCTGAGGACGATCCCAGAAATCCAGCTGTCATAGCTGACAATGTTGGTGATAATGTTGGAGATTGTGCAGGTATGGCAGCAGATCTTTTTGAAACTTACGCCGTCACTATTGTTGCTACAATGGTTCTTTCATCTATATTCTTTGTAAATGATTTTAATATGATGATCTATCCTTTAGCAATTGGGGGTGCTTGTATTTTAACGTCAATTCTTGGAACTTTTTTTGTTACTCTTGGTAGTGATAAAAATATTATGAAAGCAATGTATAAAGGTTTTGTGATAACAGCTATTAGCTCATTGGTAATTTTATTTCCAATAACCAAGCATGTTATAGGCTTTACTACGGAATATGTAGTTAATGGAAAGTCATTCAATGGTTTAAGCCTTTATTTTTGTGGTATCATTGGTTTGGTTATAACAGGATTAATAATTTGGATTACAGAATATTATACGGGAACTGATTACAGACCTGTTAAAAGTGTTGCTCAATCATCAACAACAGGACATGGTACAAATGTTATTCAAGGTTTAGCGGTTTCTATGGAAGCTACTGCTGTTCCGGCATTAATAATTGTTGGTGGTATTTTATGGACTAACCATATCGCAGGACTTTATGGTATAGCTATCGCAGTAACTACAATGCTGGCACTAGCTGGTATGGTTGTTGCTTTAGATGCTTATGGGCCCGTTACAGATAATGCTGGTGGTATAGCCGAAATGTCAAATCTTCCTAAAAATGTTCGAAAAACGACAGATTCTCTCGATGCAGTTGGAAATACGACTAAAGCTGTAACTAAAGGTTATGCAATAGGTTCTGCAGGTCTTGGTGCATTGGTTCTTTTTGCGGCATATACAGAAGATATTAAACATTTTTCAAAAGTTGCAGGGTCTAATCTTGAAGGTATAACTGTTACTTTTGATCTATCAAATCCTTATGTAGTTGTTGGACTTCTTATTGGAGGTATGCTTCCTTATCTATTTGGATCAATGGGTATGCAAGCAGTTGGTAGAGCAGGTGGTGAAGTTGTTATTGAAGTGAGAAGACAGTTTAAAAAAATACCTGGCATAATGAAAAGAAAGGCAAAACCAGACTATGGAAAACTTGTTGATTTACTTACAAAAGCAGCAATTAAAGAGATGATAATTCCATCCTTATTACCAATTTTATCTCCTATTGTTTTATACATAGTAATTTATTTTATAGGTGGACAAGTCGCAGCATTATCATCCCTTGGAGCAATGTTGTTGGGAGTTATAATAACAGGTTTATTTGTAGCTGTTTCAATGACTGCAGGAGGTGGAGCTTGGGACAACGCTAAAAAATATATAGAAGATGGAAAATTTGGAGGTAAAGGTTCAGAAGCTCACAAGGCAGCTGTAACTGGTGACACTGTTGGCGATCCGTACAAGGATACAGCTGGACCTGCTGTAAATCCAATGATTAAAATTACAAATATTGTTGCTTTACTTTTATTAGCAGTCATTGCTGGTTAGTAAAAATTTATATTCAGCAAAACATTCATTCCATAAATTTAGATGATCTTCATTTATAGAAGGATAATCTCGACCTATGTGATAACTTAGTGTTTTTATAGGAGCCAAACAGCAAGTACTTAAATAATGTTTTGCCTGTCGCCATTTTTCCATCATCTGCCATAATTTCACAAATTACAGCTGAATTATTTTTTTTAGCAAGTTTTGAAATATCAACTGAAGCCTCTGTATGACCCGCTCTAACAAGGACTCCCCCATCTCTAGCAATTACAGGGAATACATGTCCTGGAGAAACAATATCACTTTTTTTTGCGTTTTTATTTGATGCAGCTTTAATTGTTTTAGCTCGATCATAAGCTGATATACCTGTTGTAACTCCTTTTTTAGCTTCTATAGAGTATGTAAAAGCTGTTTTGCTTCTGGATTGGTTTATTGGTGAAGCTAAAGTTAGACCAATTTTTTTTGACTGCACGTT
>CACASS010000056.1 GCA_902535275.1 uncultured Pelagibacteraceae bacterium | reverse complement strand
TGAACAACAGGAATTTGCAATCTCGAGTCATCAAAAAGCACATGAAGCACAAACAAAAGGTAATTTTAAAAATGAAATTGTATCAATCGGAGATTGTGATACCGATGGAAATATTAGACCAGGCAGCACAATGGAAAAGTTGGATGGATTAAAACTCGCCTTCGATGAAAATGGTACTGTTACAGCAGCCACTTCATCGCCTTTAACCGATGGTGCAGCTGCAACATTAATTTGTGAAGAAAGTTATGCAAAAGAAAATAATTTAAATATTTTGGGAAGAATTGTATCTACTGCAGTGCAAGGTTGTGACCCTGACTATATGGGATTAGGTCCAATTGGAGCATCAAAAAAAGCTTTGGAAAGAGCTAAATTGACAGCAGATAAAATTGACATTGTTGAATTGAATGAGGCTTTTGCTTCGCAGTCCTTAGCGTGTATTAAAGATTTAGGTATTGATAAAGATAAAGTTAATTTAGATGGTGGAGCGCTTGCCCTTGGTCATCCTCTTGGAGCAACTGGCGCAAGAATTACGGGCAAAGCTGCTGAATTGCTAAAAAGAGAAAATAAAAAATATGCGCTTTCAACTCAGTGTATTGGTTTAGGTATGGGAATTGCTACAGTGATTGAGTCTGTAAACTAATTTATCTGTTTATTCCTCTTAATCTCTCAGATCTTCTTCTCAAAAGTTCAGCAGTTAGTAAAATTAATACTGATAAAACTATTAAGCAAGTTGCTACAGCTAAAATTGTAGGACTAAGCTGCTCTCTAAGACCTGTCCACATTTGAATTGGAATTGTTGTATTATCTAAGCCTGCTAAGAATAATACGACTACAACCTCATCAAATGATGTTACAAAAGCAAATAAACCACCTGAAATTACTCCTGGTAATATTAATGGTAAGGTAATTTTCATAAATGTATTATAAGGACTGCTTCCAAGACTAGATGCTGCACGTGTTATACTATGATCAAAACCTGATAATGTTGCAGTAACTGTTATTACAACAAAGGGAGTTCCAAGAATAATGTGTGCTAATATAATACCCAAGTGTGTTGCTGCTAAACCTACTTTTGCCATAAAAAAGAATATTGCAACACCTGAAATAATCAGTGGAACTATCATTGGAGAAATTAAAATTGCCATTATCAAACCTTTATATGGCATATGTCTGCTGCTTAAACCCAATGCAGCAAGAGTACCCAAAATAATAGATCCTAAAGTTGCAAATATAGCAATTATAAAACTATTTCTTGCTGCTAATCCCCACGGATTTTTCGTTCCATAAATCATATCATTATACCACCTTAATGAAAAAGCATCTGGATCCAGTCTCATCATTCCATCTGTAAAGACTAAAAATTCCTCTGCATTAAATGATAATGGAAAAATTACAAATAAAGGTGCAATTAAAAAGAAGAAAACACATCCACAAACAAAAAGATAAAAATAATGCCAAATTCTATAATGTGGTTCTGTATATTTCGGTAAAGCCATAATTATCCTAGTTTAATATTATCAACTCCTACAAGTTTGTTATAAATCCAATAGATTACAAGTACTCCTGTCAAAAGCATTAAACCCATCGCAGATGCAAAACTCCAATCTAAAGTACTCTTCATGTGATAGGCTATTTGGTTACTAATAAGTGTTCCAGAAGCTCCACCCACTAAGGCTGGGGTTATGTAATACCCAATTGCAAGGATAAATACTAATAAGCAACCTGCCCCAATACCTGGAATTGTAAGCGGAAAATAAACTTTAAAAAAAGCAGTAGCTGGTGTTGCTCCTAAAGATTTGCCAGCTCTCATAAGACTAGGTGATATTGTTTTCATAACACTGTACAAAGGTAACACCATGAATGGTAATAATATTTGTGTCATTGCTACATAGGTACCAGTTTTGTTGTACATCATTTCTGGTCTGTTATCGTCTGCAACGAGACCTATCCAAACAAAAAAGTCATTAACAATACCCTGTTGTTGTAAAAGAATCATCCAACTAGCAGTTCTTACAAGTAAAGAAGTCCAAAAAGGCAATAAGACACAAATCATTAGCAAATTACTATATTTCATGGGTAGAGTTGCCAATAAATGTGCAATTGGATAAGCCATTAAAAAACAAAACAAAGTTACAAAGAAAGCAACCTCCACTGTTCTAATCCATAAAATTCTGTGAATTCGTCTATCCTCTGATACTTGAACAATTTTTCCATCTTCATTTGAGTACATATCTATACCCTTAAGATATTTTGAATATGTATAAGATGGAGCTCTTCTTTTAATTGCTCTCCAATATTCAACATTTCTCCATCTTTTGTGAACTTTCATTATTTGCTCTTTGTAGTTTCCTTCCTCGAATTTCTTTTGTTTTCTGGCAAGTTTTTTTAAAACACTTTTAAAACCATTTTTTTCATAATTTAATTGTGTCTGTAATTTTCCTGCAGTTTTATTCTTAACTAAAATTTTATAATCTAAATAAAATGCTTCAAAAACTTCTTCTGGTGGAAGTTCTTTACCAT
>CACASS010000055.1 GCA_902535275.1 uncultured Pelagibacteraceae bacterium | reverse complement strand
AACATTTTCCATAAACTGCAATATCAGGTGTATAATTTAATTTGTTAAAAGATCCACCTTTGGATACTCTAAATCCAGATGTAATGTCGTCTACTATAAAAACGCATTTATTCTTTTTTTTAAAACTATAAATTTCCTTTAAAAATTTTTTTTCTGGGTATGAATTTCTAGCGCCCTCTATAACAATTGCTGCAATATTATTTTTATATTTTTTCAATAATTTTCTAAGCTCCAGTGAATTATTATAAGAGCAAGGTATTATAGTATTCGCTAAATTTCTTGGAACTCCATTTGCTGTCAAACCTGGTAACAAATGTTTATTTAAGTTTTTTTTTGAATTTATATTTGTAGCAATATACCAATCATGCCAACCATGGTAACCACTAAAAATAACAATATCTTTTTTGGTTCTCGCCCTTGCGATTCTTATTGCTACAGACATTGCTTCACCACCTCCTCTTGCAAACTTTACTGAGTCTGCAAATTTATTTAGTGTTAAAATCTCCTTTGCCAATTTAAGTTCAAGCGTTGAATTTAAAGTTGTATTTATTGACTTTGATATTTCTTTGTTTACAAATTTATTAACATCTTTGTCTGCATATCCTAAGATAGCAGCACCAACGCCCATTTGAGTAAAATCAATGTATTTTTTGTCATTTAAATCATACACATTAAATCCTTTTGCTTTTGAATAATAGATTGGCCAATTAAGAGGTGAATATCTATTAGGTCTTTTAGAGATAAGTCCGTTTCCACCAGGAATTATTTTCAGAGAGTCTTTCCAAAGTTTTTGACTAGTTTTCATATAAATTTATTTTTAAATTGATGTATATCCACCGTCTATAATTATATTTTGCCCAATAAGGTAATTATTTTTTTCAGATATCAAAAATTCTAAAGCAGTTTCAAAATCTTTTAAGCTCATCATTCTTCCAGCTGGTGTTTTTTTTGAATAATTTTTAACAAATTTTTTATTTTGATAATTAAATACTCCTCCTGGTGATATACAATTAATCTGAACATTTTTATCTGCGTAATAAGAGCCTAAATATTTTGTTAGCATTATAACTGACGCTTTTGTTGCTGAATAAATTTCAGAATTATTCCTCTTACTAGTTCCATAGATATTTTTATCTGAACTCACCAAACCATAAATTGACCCTATGTTTATTATCTTTCCACGCTTTCGTTTTTTCATTTTTTTCAAAGCCTCTAAGCAAAAGTATAGTGTTCCTAATAAATTTGTATTTACAACTTTTTCAATCTCTCTTTTTGTTCTTTTTTCGGTTGATGAGTAAACACCAACTCCAGCATTATTGATCAAAAGATCTAATTTTTTCAATTTTTTAAAAAAATTTCTTACTTCATTAAAATTTGAAATATCTAGCTTTTTATAAATTATATTTTTTTGTTTACTTTTTTTTTTTAAATCAATGCCTATTACTTGGTAGTCTTCTGAGAGTAATTTTTGAGAAAAAAAATTACCTAATTGTCCCTCACACCCCGTCACTATGGCAATTTTTTTATTTAACATTTTTTAAATAATCCTTGTAATTACAATTAGGCATATTATTTATTATCTCGTTAAATTTTCTCTTACTTATAAAATTATTTTTGAATGCTATTTCTTCTAAACAGGCAATTTTTTGTCCGTGGTTATCTTCAAGAGTTTTTATAAATTGGCCAGCTTTACTTAAATCGTCTGGTTGTCCCATGTCCATCCAAGCCACACCGCGATCTATAATTTTTAATTGAATATTTTTCTTTTTTTTATAAAGATTTATCAGATCTAAAATTTCATATTCTCCTCTTTTTGATTTTTTTAATTTTGCACTATACTTAGACACATCTTTATCAAACAAATACAAACCAGGTATAACATAATTAGATACAAAATTTTTTGGCTTTTCCACAATCTTTTTAATTTTAAAATTTTTATCAAAACTGACTACTCCATAATGTGACGGATCTTTCTTAAAATAACCATAAATACATGGTTTATTTGAACTGATTGCTGGGATAATATATTTTTTCACAAAGCTATCACCGTAAAAAATGTTGTCTCCAAGTATTAACATTACTTTATCATTTTTAATAAAATTTCTGGTTAATTTAAAAGCTTCCGGGATACCATTTGGTTTCTTTTGAGAAAAAAATTTTATTTTTAATCCAAAATCTGATCCATTACCTAAAATTTTTTTGTAATAAACAAGACTTTTATCATCTGATATCACAGCTATATCTTTTATTTTTGCTAACATTAGAATTGAAAGGGGATAATAAATCATAGGTTTATCATGAACAGGTAACAACTGTTTTGAAATATATTGAGTAATTGGATAGAGACGAGTTCCGGTGCCTCCAGCAAGAATTATAGCTTTCATTATTAAATTATATATATAGTAATCTTAATATTGTAAACTAACAATAAAATTTGTAATTAATTTGACTAATATCTATTTATAAAAATAAATGTTAAACAACTTTAAAAACTGGAAAAAAGTTGACGTCAATAATAACAATAAAAGAATAAGATTATCAAACACAATAAAAAAATCGATAAATTTTTTTTTATCGTTTTTTAATATTAAGATTATTAAAATTTCAAAGCTTATTGGTGAAAAGAATAGTTTTATTCACAATAAAGAAATTCAAAACATAAGAACAAATCTTTTGACTAACGAAATGAAGGTTT
>CACASS010000054.1 GCA_902535275.1 uncultured Pelagibacteraceae bacterium | reverse complement strand
CAGGCTTACATAGTACTTGTCCTCTTTCGACGTCAGTTCTTTCTACACCTCTAAGCAATGCACCAATATTATCCCCAGCCTCACCTGAATCAAGAAGTTTTCTAAACATTTCAACTCCAGTGCAAACTGATTTTTTTGTATCTCTAATTCCAACTATTTCAATTTCTTCTCCAGTTTTAATTACACCAGATTCAACTCTTCCAGTTACGACAGTTCCTCTACCAGAAATTGAAAACACATCTTCAACTGGCATTAGGAAATCTTTGTCCTTAGGTCTATCTGGTTGTGGAATAAATTCATCTACAGCTTTCATTAATTCCATAATAGAATTTTTTCCAATTTCATCATCTTTTCCCTCAACTGCAGCTAAAGCAGAACCCTTAACTATTGGAGTTTTATCTCCAGGAAATTTGTAAGATGTTAATAAATCTTTAATTTCTTCTTCAACTAAGTCAATCATTTCCTTATCATCAACTTGATCTACTTTATTTAGGTAAACGACAATCGCTGGAACACCAACTTGACGTGCTAAAAGAATATGTTCTCTTGTTTGTGGCATAGGACCATCGGCAGCATTTACAACAAGTATCGCCCCATCCATTTGAGCGGCACCAGTGATCATGTTTTTTACATAATCTGCGTGACCTGGACAATCAACGTGAGCATAATGTCTGTTTGCAGTTTCGTATTCTACATGAGCAGTTGAAATTGTAATACCTCTCTCTTTTTCTTCAGGAGCCTTATCAATTTGGTCGTATGCAGTAAATTCTGCTCCGCCTGACTCTGCTAAAACTTTTGTTATCGCAGCAGTTAATGTTGTTTTTCCATGATCGACATGACCTATAGTTCCAATATTACAGTGCGGTTTATTTCTTACAAACTTTTCTTTTGACATTACTTTTTTACCTCATTTTTCATTTTTACTTTTTTTTAACATATGGAGCGGGTAAAGGGAATCGAACCCTTACATCCAGCTTGGAAGGCTAGCGTTCTACCATTGAACTACACCCGCATCACCAAGTACACTCCTAAATTATTTAAAAATTTATTGAATGGTGGAGGGGGAAGGATTCGAACCTTCGAAGACCGAAGTCAACGGGTTTACAGCCCGCCCCATTTGACCGCTTTGGTACCCCTCCCTAATAGCAGAGGAAGCGTCCCCTTGTTCAATAAAGCTTTAAACAACATGCGTTTTATATATTTTTATTGTACAAATGCAATACGTGAATTTCAGAAAAAATAGTGTAAAAAACCTTTAAATTCATAAATTATGACACAAAAAACATCCTTTTTTATTGCAGGACGTCATGCAGTAATTGAAGCATTAAAAAACCCAAATAGAAGGGTGCTCAAAATATTCTTAACGGAAGAAAGTAAAAAAAATATCCATAAGAAAAGCCCTCATAAAAATTTATTAAAAGACATAAAAGTTTTTTTCAAAACTAAAAAAGAGCTAGACAAATACTGTAGAGGCGAAGACATTATGCATCAGGGACTCGTTGCTGAAATAGAACATTTAGAAAGACCTGAGCTAAGAGAGTTTATCAGAGAAAATAATAATTTAACATTTGTTTGTTTGGATGAAGTTACAGACCCAAGAAATATTGGTTCTTTAATTAGAAGTGCAGCTTCATTTAATATTGATGGACTCATAGTTAAAGAGAGACATTTTCCTGGTGAAAGCAAGTTGTTATACAAATCTGCCAGTGGATGTGTTGAGCACTTAAAAATTTTTCAAGTCTCAAATATAAATACTACACTAAAATATTTAAGAGATAAAAATTTTTGGGTTTATGGCTTTACAGCTAATAGTGAAAAAAATTTTACTGAAGTTAAATGGAATGGAAATAATGTTTTGCTTTTTGGTTCTGAGGGTCATGGTATTAATAAACATACAGAAAAGTATACTGACTTTTCAGTAAAAATAGATATTAATAAAAATATCGAGAGCTTAAATATATCTAATAGTGCAGCAATAGTTTTTCATCATATAAATCAACAAAAATAATTGTTGATAATATATTAAATACTATTAAAAAACGCCTAAAGCCCTTGTAGCTCAGTTGGTAGAGCAATTGATTTGTAATCAATAGGTCCGCGGTTCGAATCCGTGCGGGGGCACCATCCTTTTAAATTTACAGAAATGTTAACATGATGCGTAAATTATTTGTTTTTCTTTATAAGATTAAATATAAATATATTGTTAAAATATCTTTTGATATTAAAATAAAAGAGAATATGTAGGTTTTAAGATAATAGATAAAACTAAGTGCATCTTTTTAAAAAAATTAATCATAAAAAAAAATACATATATTTTATTTTTATAATAATATTTTCGTTAATTTTTAGAAATTTGAATAATAAAAATTATGTTTTTGATGGAACAGACATAACATCCCATATACTTGCATCATTAAGACTCTCATCAACTTATTTCTTAAAATTTGAATTTTTAGCAGAAAATTTTTTTGCACAGATAGCACAATTTTCTCATGGCTATACAGGTATTTTTATAAATTGGGTTATCTTTGAATTTATTTTTGATTTTTTGAACATACCAATTAAAGAGGACAATTTTATAATTTTATCAACACTAATTTCTGTAATCGGTGTAATGTCAATTTACTTATTGTTTAAGAGCTACATTAAAAAACTTAATTTTAAATACTTTATTTTTTTCTTAATGATATCCAATAT
>CACASS010000053.1 GCA_902535275.1 uncultured Pelagibacteraceae bacterium | reverse complement strand
GCAATACATTCATCATTTTTTAATTTAAGTTTCTTTAAACAATGTTTGTAAACTTCTAATTTTGATTTTGTATTTTTATTCCCAGTGGAATTACCAATATAATTAAAATCTTTCTTCTTAAGATATTTTACTGTGGATAAAAAAACTGAATCAATATTATTTTTTGTTGTAGATGTAGTAAATCCTATTTTTATTTTGTTTCTCTTACAGTAACTGATAATATCTAAGACTCCAGGTCTTGGTTTTATTTTATTTTTTTTTAAATAATTGTTAAATATTAATGTTTTTAAATTTCTTATTTTTTTAGCATTAGCAGATGTATTATTTTCTAAACTATATTTTCTAACTCTTTTCTCTCCACCTGGTTTTTTTAACATTGATTTATAAATTTTTTTACTCCAGTACCAATTTAATCCTACTTTTTGAAATGCTTGATTAAAACAATTTCTTTGTATATCAGAGGTCTCAATAATTGTTCCAATTGAACCAAATAAGATTGCTTTGATTGTCATTAGCCTTTAATGGCACCAGCGGTTAATCCACTTATAACCTGTCTTTGAAAAAACATTACTAATAGAAATAATGGAGCGGTAGCAGACACAACTGCAGATACAGCCCACATTAAATTTCCTTCATGCTGATTGGTTCCAAGGTAACTTTGAATTTTGGGAACCATAGTGTGGTTCTCTTGGTTTAACAATAAAGCTGTAACAGTAAAATCATTGTAAGCTAACATGAGACTAAACAATCCAGCTGTGATTACTCCAGGCCACATCACAGGCATTATGATATGTCTAAAGGCTTGGAAGTATGAACAACCATCAATCAAGGCACTTTCATCTAATTCTTTAGGCACAGTTTTAAAAAATGAATAAAGGAGCCATAAGGTAAAAGGTTGATTGATTGCAACAAGAACTACAATTGTAGTTGGTAAAATTCCCCAAATTTGTAATTGAAAAAAAGGGAATAGATAACCTGACACCAATGTTATATGCGGCATTGCTCTAAAAATTAAAGCAATAATTAAAATCCAAAATGCATAATTTTTTGTAGATCTGGATAGTGCGTATGCACCTAATGTACCAAGAAATAATGAAATTGAGACAACACTAATTGTAACTATTACTGTGTTTCTTGAAGCTTTCCAAAATTCACCTTCAAACCACGCTCCACTATAAGCTTCCTTGGTAAATCTAGCGCCAGTCTCAATTAAAGTGTTAAAAGCTGTTATTGCATACCACCAATCAGCTCTTGAGAAAAAGTCAGCTCTGACTTTAAAGGATCCCCAAAACGTCCAAATAAATGGAAAACATGCAAGTAACAACCATATAACTATAAATATTGTGTTGAAGGTTTTTAAACTGTTTGATTTTTTATCTAATCCAAAATCCATAATTATCTATTTGTCCTAAACTCTTTCCAAGTTCTCAGTAAAACTGGTGTTAAAATTATTGAAATTCCTACAATAGTCATAATCGATGTTGCTGCTGCTGATCCAAATAAAATTACTTCCTCATTAACTAAGTTATCATAAATCAACCAAGATAATGATTGGGCACTACCTTCAGCACTAAAACCTATGATGGGTTCAAATACTCTAAAATTATCCATTAATGAAATTAAAGCAACAAAGGTAACTACAGGATATATATGTGGTAAAACTATATGTTTAACTCTTTGAAATCTTGAAGCACCATCTATAATTGAAGCTTCCAATGGTTCTTGTGGAACAGTTTGAAGTGCTGCATAAAAAACAACAAAAGCAAAAGGGGAGTGATGCCAAACTCCATAAATAATAATTGTAATCCAAGTTAAAGCTTTTGATGATTTAACAGATAAGTAAGGATCATCCATTAATATTTGAAGATTTGCACCTATAATTCCTTCTGCATCAATCATCCAGAATAACACTAAAGAACCTACCAAAGGAGTTACAATCATTGGTAAAATTGTACCAAAAATAAGGGGACCTCTAATTTTTCTAGAAATTGCATTTAAACTTAGTGCAATAATAAATCCTAAAAGCAGAACGCATGGTGTAACAATTACACAATAGGTTAAGGTAAATACTAAAGCTTTGTAAAACGGAAGATTTCCTACTTTGCCAATAAATTCACCTAATGATTTACTCTCACTCCAAAATTCTGACACTTGATCAGATGCCAAGTGATTTCTATCAATGTATGTACCAAAACCATTAAATTTTCCTAATGGTTTCTCTTCTTTAATTTTTGAAGTAGCTTCTTGATCTACAACTACTGATGTTTTGCATCCAAATGGATCACATTTTTTAACTTCAATGAGTATTTGATCATGTTGAGCGTAAAAAGATTGAATCCCTGTTGAAATAATTGGTAGCCCAATGAATAAAATCATTGCTAAACCTGCTGGGAAAAAAAACCAGAAAAAACTTCTATTGGGCATGATAAATTTATAAGTGGGGATATAACTATCCCCACTTAATTAATTTATATTTTATAGAAAACCTTGTTCTTTTGCTTTAGTGATGTAAGCAGCTTCAACATCTTTCAATGCTTGCTCAGCTGACTCATTTCCTTGCAAAAACTCAACAATTTCACTACCCAAAGCACCATGCATTAATCCCATTTGTGGTAACATCGGATAAGGTTTTGCTCCCATTTTAACTGCTTCAATTACTCCAACAGATTTTGGACCAGGTACAAAGCCTTCTACTAACCAAACTGCTTGATCAGCAGCTTTTGCAACCATCTCTTTTGATGATGCTGCATGAGCCATTGCTCTAAAA
>CACASS010000052.1 GCA_902535275.1 uncultured Pelagibacteraceae bacterium | reverse complement strand
CTTTTCTGTTTATAAGACCAACAATATCCATTTTTTCAGATCCTAAATTGAACTTTTTAGATAGCGAATATTCACCTGTCTCTAAGTTTATACCTTCTAGAATTTTTTTATTATCAGACTTATTCATTCTATAAAAACCGCCTTTTCCTTTTCTTCCGGTGTACCCAGTTTCTATAAGTTTTTTAACTAAAGGTATTTCTTTCGCCACAACTTGAAAGTCATCAGTTTCTGGAAGTTCTTTTATAAAACTTTTCAAAACATCGGCCATCAAATCAATTCCAATTAAATCATAGAGACCAAAAACTCCTGTTTTTGGTATTCCCATTGGCCTTCCAAAAACGGCATCAGCTTCTTCAATTGTTAATTTCATTTTAAAAGCTTCAGTCATAGCCACCTGCATAGCATAGACACCAATTCTATTTCCTAAAAATCCTGGGGTATCATTACAAATTAATGCTCCTTTTCCTAAATCTTTTTCACAAAAACTTTTAAGTGAGTTTATTTGATCTAAATCATTATTCTCATTTTTTACAATTTCTAACAAATCCATATATCTGACTGGATTAAAGAAGTGAGTAATACAAAAATCTTTTTTTTCTTCATCTGAAAGTTTTTCTGAAAGAACTTTAATTGGAATAGAGGATGTATTTGAAGAAACTATTGATCCTTTCTTTCTTTCTTTAAAAATTTTTTCATAAATATTATGTTTAATATCAATTCTCTCAACGACAGCTTCAACTATCCAGTCTGCTTCACCGACTTCATTAAAATTATCATTTATATTTCCAATATTAATATTATTTATTTTTGATTTATCTATTAATAAAGGAGGTCTAGACTTTAAAATTCTTTCTCTAGCTTTTTCAGAAATTTCAGTGGTTAAGTCTAACAATGTTACTGGAACATTTGCATTACATAATTGAGCAGCTATTCCGCTACCCATTGTACCTGACCCTATAACTACTACTTTATTAATTTTCATAATGAGAATTAAAACTTATAATGAATATCTTATTCAAGAGCAACTTAAAGCCGTTAAATATTTCAATATTATTATTTAATTATTTTTGTAATTGATGGAATTATTGCAACTGCTAGAGCAATTTTGAATAATTCACTTGGTAAAAAAGGATATAGACCACCAGCTAAAGCCTTTTCATAACCGATAACTGAGCCCAAATAACTCACCCCAAAAATAAAAATAATAGAAGTTGCTATCAAAAGAGAAAATAAACTTTTAATATAAGAGTCGTTAAAATTTCTTTCTGCTAAATAGCCCACAACACCAGCTGCAATAGTCATTCCATAAAGATAGCCAGCCGTAGGACCTGTTAAATAAAGTAATCCACCACCTTTTGCAAAAACTGGAAGTCCAATAGCTCCTTCGAAGAGATATAATATGAGTGTAAAAAAAGCTAACTTTGAACCGAATGTCATTCCGATGATAAAAACTGCAAAAGTTTGCATTGTCATTGGAACTGGCCAAAATGGAACTTGAACTTTTGACGAAAAAGCTAGGATAAGTGTGCCTATTATCATCAAAGAAATATTCTGAAAATAAGTATTAATTCTAAAATCTGATAGTAAATTTTTAATCAAAGTCGAATTGTTTTTCATCTTAAATACTATTTAAACATACTTGAATGCAAATTTAAAATAATAAATATAAAATTTTAATTAATCTGGTCTTTTTGTAATTCTTTTAATGGTATGTGGCATCTGATAGAGTTTCCACTGTTAGTTATCTGCCATGGTGGTATCTCATTTTTACAAATATCACCTAATATTCTTGAACATCTCCCCTGAAAACTACACCCTTTTTGAGGTGGCTTTTCTTCTACAATATCCTCAGCAACTAATTTTGGTTTGATATCTGGATCTGGTTCTAACACTGCTCCTAATAAAACCTCTGTATAAGGGTGTGATGGAAATTGATATACATCTTTTGATGGTCCAACTTCACACAATCTTCCTTGATAAAGAACAGCAACTCTATCACTTATAGCTCTTACGACAGCTAAATCATGTGAAACAAATATATATGTAGTCCCAAAATCTTCTTTAAGTTGTTGTAACAAATTTAATACGGCCGCCTGAACTGATACGTCCAACGCAGATGTTACCTCATCACACAATATTATATCTGGTTTAGCTGCAAAAGCTCTTGCAACTGCAACTCTCTGTTTTTCACCTCCAGATAATTGTCTAGGGTACCTAGACATATAAAATTTACCCAGTCTTACTTTTTGTAATAGCTCTATAATATTTTTTTTTAATTCTTCACCCTTTAAACCAAAATATAACTTTAATGGTTGTGCGATTATTTCTTCAACAGTATGGTTTGGGTTTAAAGACTCATCTGGATTTTGAAAAATTAATTGAATAATTCTTAAATCATTGGGATCTCTCTCTTTGAGGTCAGACGATAAGTTTCTTTTTTGATCAAATTTTATTATTCCACCTTTAGTTCTGAGTAACCCAGCAATAGATTTAAGAATTGTTGATTTTCCACTACCTGACTCTCCAACTAGAGCTATTGTTTCACCCTTCTTAATATTAATATTAATATCTTTAACGGTTGGGTTATCATCAGAAATTCTATTTAACACTTGATCTAAAAGTTTTTGCTTAGCGTAACTTATTGAAACTTCTGAAATGTTTAATATTTCTTTATCCTGCAAACTCGTCTTAATTTTATTAACAGTTTGATTAACCTGAGTGTCGTTCATTAAACTCTTATGATTAAAACATCTAACACTAGTGTTTAATTCTTCTAAGTACTCAAGTTGAGGAGAATTACTTTTACATTTTTCCTCTGAAAAATCGCACCTATCAAAGAAACTACAGCCTCTATGCATTGTTCCAGGTTGAGGTTGACTACCAGGCATTGATTGTGGAAGTCCTGCAAGTGATAATTTTGGTATAGATTTAAGCAAACCATAGGTATACGGATGAATTGGTTTTTTAAGAATATCTCTAGAGGGTCCCTCTA
>CACASS010000051.1 GCA_902535275.1 uncultured Pelagibacteraceae bacterium | reverse complement strand
AGGTATCTGAAGTGATTAGACCGGTCTTCACTTAAAATAATTTTTTAAAACTTTTGAATATATTAAACTCAATTTTTTTAAATCGTTTAGTGAGACAGCCTCATCAACTTTATGCATAGTTTTTCCTACTAAGCCAAATTCTAAACAAGGAGCTATTTTCCTAATAAACCTCGCATCAGATGTGCCTCCAGTAGTTGAAAGTTTAGGTTTTATTTTAGTAACTTTTTTAATAATACTTTGTATCATAAATGTTGTACTATTAGGCTTTGTAAGAAAAGCTTCACCTGAAACACTGTAATCAATTTTATATTTAGATTTAGTTTTATTACATACTTTTTTTAAAATTTTATTAATTTTTTTTTTAATCGAATTTGAAGTATGCATATTATTGAATCTTATATTAAATGAAGCATATGCAAGACCTGGAATTATATTGTCTGCAGTATTATTTATATTAATTTTTGTAATTTCAAGATTTGTTGGTTGAAAATCCTTCGTGCCTTTGTCAAATCGTATATCTTTTAGTTCTTTAAGTATTCTAACTAGAGCAGTCGAAGGGTTATTTGCTCTATGAGGATATGCTACATGCCCTTGAACTCCTGTAATTGTTAATCGACCGTTCATACTTCCTCTTCGACCAATTTTAATCATTTCACCTAATTTATTAGGATTAGTTGGCTCTCCAACCAAGCAAAAATCTATTTTCTCTCGTTTCTTTTTTAAATAATCTACAACTTTCTTGGTTCCATTAATGGCAACACCTTCCTCATCTCCAGTAATTAAAAGACTTATCGATCCATTAAATCCTCTATTTTTTTCAACAAAAACGCTTATAGCAGACACAAATGCAGCTATAGAGCTTTTCATATCATTTGCACCCCTTCCAATTAAATGTCCTTTCTTAATTGTTGGTTTAAATGGATTTACTGTCCAATCTCTTAAATTTCCAGCTGGAACAACATCAAGATGTCCTGCATAGCAAAAATTAGGACTTTTTTTTCCTAATCTTGCATATAGATTTTTAACTGGAGCATTTCCTTTTTCTTTAAACTCAAGAATTTTAGTTTTAAAGCCGAGTTTTTTCAATTTTTTTTCCAAAAATCTCATTATTCCAGCATCTATAGGAGTTACAGTTGGAAATCTAATTAGCTCTTTAGCTAATTGAAGTTCATTTATAATTTTCATCGAAACTATTCCCTCAGGAGATCGTTAATAGAAGTTTTAGATCTTGTCTTCTCATCTACTTGCTTAATTATTACAGCACAATATAGTGAAGGTGCAGTCGGGTTATTTTTGTCAGGAAGTGAACCTGGTACTACAACTGAATAAGGAGGAATTTTTCCATAAGTAATTTCTCCAGTTTTTCTATTAACAATTTTTGTGGATTGTCCTATGTACATACCCATACTCAGTACAGATCCTTCTCCTACAATTACACCTTCTACAACTTCAGACATCGCACCTAAAAAAACATTATCCTCGATGATAGTTGGCAGAGCTTGTGCAGGTTCTAAAACTCCACCTACACCTGAACCTGCTGAGATATGACAATTTTTTCCAATTTGGCTACAGCTTCCTGCTCTTGCAAATGTATCAATCATTGTTCCTTCGTCTATGTATGCCCCAATGTTAACGTAGCATGGCATTAAAACTGCATTCTTACCAACAAAACTCCCTTTTCTTACTGGTGAGTTAGGCACCATTCTAAAACCCGCTTTCTCATGATCCTCTTTTGTCCATCCTGCAGTCTTACCCTTTAGTAAATGAGCTTTATCATACCAACTACTATATGGACCATTCAAATTCTCCATTGGGTATAATCTAAAACTTAACATGATTGCTTTTTTCAAATGTTGATGGGTTATCCATTCACCATTTATTTTTTCAGCAACTCGTGACTTTCCACTATCTAAGTCATCAATAACTTGATTTATAGTATCTTTTAAAGACTGATCTGAAGCAGGATTAATTTGATCCCTTTTTTCCCAAGCTTCATTTATTACATTTTCTATACTCATAATTTATGAGTTTTTTAATAACCTTATTTCTTTTAAAAATAAAGAGAGATTTTCTATTTTATAGTCAATATAGTCTTTATCAGATTCTTTTTTACCCCAATATTCATTATTGATTAGCCAGACTGTCGTAGCTCCTCTTTCTTTACCAATTGACAAGTTTTTTGCAATATCTTCAATATAAATTGTTTCTTTTGGGTCAATATCAAATTTTTTTACCATCAGATCGAATGCTTTCGCTGCAGGTTTTGGGTTATATTCTGCATCAACTATATCAAATATATCTTCAAATAGATCATCAATACCCAAATGTGTAGTTATATTTTTAACGTGCTCACTAGAACCATTGGTAAAAACAAACTTTCTTAAATCTAACTTCTCTATTTCACCTCTTAAAACAACGTCTTTTTCCATAAAAGATAAGTCAATGTCATGAACGAAATTTAAAAACTCTTTAGGAGGAATATCGTGATGTGTCATTAATCCATTTAGACTTGTATTATATTTATGAAAGTAGTTGGTTTGTAATTTTTTAGCTTCGACTAAGTTAATTTTTAATTTTTCAGAAATGTATTGCGTCATTCTTTTACTTACTTGACCAAATACAGATTCTAAATCCTGATAAAGAACACCATCACAATCAAATAAAATATTTTTTATATTTTTCATTTTCTTATTAATGTACCAGCGCCTTTATCTGAGAATAATTCAAAAAGAATTGAATGTTTTTTTCTTCCATCAATAATACCAACACCGGTAACGCCATTCATTACTGCATCTAAGCAAGTGTTAATTTTAGGAATCATTCCCTCTGTTATAACTTCATCATTTATCATCTCTAAAATTTCAGATGACGTAATTTCCTCAATGAGTTTTTTTTCTTTATCTAGTACACCCTTAACATTGGTCATTAATAATAATCTTCTACATTTTAAAGATTTAGCTATAGCGCCAGCAGCTGTATCTCCATTAATATTAAATGTCTGATTATTTTTACC
>CACASS010000050.1 GCA_902535275.1 uncultured Pelagibacteraceae bacterium | reverse complement strand
AAAAAAAGTTCTCCAGATAACTGTCATAATAACTGGCGTAGTCATCATTGGAATTAAGAAAATTACTCTAAAAAACCTTTTAAATTTGATTTCTCTCCAAACCATAAGTGCTAATGCAAAACCTATTACGTATTGAAGAATAACCGTTGTAACTGATAAAAAACTTAATCTGAAAAAAGATTCCCAAAATCTTGGGTCATCTGTAAACAGTCTTATATAGTTTGTAATTCCTATAAAATTCATTTCAGGCGTATAACTATTCCATCCTGATAAACTTAATCTTATAGTAAAAATGATAGGGAATATTAGTATTCCTATTAGCACAAATAAACCTGGAAATAAAAAAACAAACTTGTGCTTAAAATTCATAAATATAATTTTTGGATTTATTTAATTTGTGGCCGTCGAGTTGACGGCCACAATAAGTATTTTTAAAGCTTATTATCTTCCATTGCTACACCAACAGAGTAAGCTTTTCTTACATTATCTTTTCCTACTCTATTAAGTATATCATTCCACTGTTTAGCGGCTTCATCTAAAGCAGCTTGTGGTGATAATTGTCCAGCTAAAGCTTTTGCTGCAGCAGTTGCTAGTGCAGCGTTAAACTCAAATGTGCCTGGAACTCTTAATGGAAAAACTCTATTTTTGCTTTCTTCCATTTTTGCAAGAGTATCTACATAAGACTCTGCAATATCTTTGTCCCATCCGATTTGTGTCCAAACTTCAGCTTTAAAGTCGTCATTTCTAAATGGATTTACTCCAAATCTACCGATTCCTATATCAGCTTGGTGATTTGCCTCGTTCGCAAAGAAACACAAATAGTCAAATGCCATTTCTTTCTCTTTACTTTTCTTAGCAACACCAACTGCCCATCCCCATACGAAGAAAGGAGCTTGGTTGAAACCTTCATCCCAAGAATTAGATTTTCTATTCCAAACTTTCATAGCACCTGGTAATTGTGCAGCACCAACTTTATTGTTAATTGGGCTGTCAGGTTGCATAGCAGCAACAAATGCGTCATCCCATGAAAAACTAAATAAAGTTTGTCCACCACCAAATGATCCAATTTCATCACCCAGACCGAAGTTAATTCCTCCTGGTGGAACGTATTTAGTAGCCGCAACCCAGTCAGTCAGAGCCTCTACAAAACCTGGATTATTAATAAGTGGAGTCATAGTTTCTAAATCAAAGAAAAAACCACCTGGTGTTTTCGGATTTTTAGAATAAGCAGCTGATCTAGAATAGAAAGCAGCATACATAAGGTCATCTTTTTTCATTACTTCTGCTGATCCATATTCTTTCTCACCATCACCATCCCAGTCCCAATCATTAAAGTAAGCAGCCATTTCTCCATACTCTTTCCAAGTTTGTGGGACTCTTAACTCTTTACCAGTGTCGGCTTTATATTTTTTTTGATATTCAGGATTGTCAATGACATCTTTTCTATATTTTAGATAGTGTCTGTCACCATCAACTGGAAACTGATACATAACACCATCCCAAGAAGCTACACCAATATGAGATGGGGTAACGTCTTGCATTTGTTTCATCTCAACATATTTTTTTGGTACTGGCTCTAAGTATCTTCTCCAATCATTAATGAAATTAGAAAATCCAAATACTATATCGTAAGGAGCTTGACCTGCCTGGAAAGGGACCATAGCTTTTGCATATAGGTCTCCAGCTGGTGTATGAGTTACATCAACTTTTGCTCCAGTTAATTTAGCAAACTGTTCAGCATGAAGAGCTGTTGGCTCACCCATAACTGGTACAGCATGCGTATTTATTTTTAGTGTTTTACCAGAGTAGTCTTTTTTTGACATTGACTCGTAAGAACACTCACCAGGAATATCCCCAGTAGTTTTGATATGTGGAAATTGATCACTCCACTTATCAGCATACGCAACAGGACTAAATACCAACAAAGCTGATATAAGAGCAGTTACGCAAGTTTTTATTGTCTTCATCTTCATTTCCTCTCTTTTGTTATTTATGGAACCAACACAGCACGACCTTTGATTTTTCCATCATTAAGGTCATGTAATGCTTTGTTAGCTTCATCAAGTTTGTACTCTTTCATAGAAAGTTTTACTAAACCTTTGTCCGCTAGTTCCATTAATTCGTACAATTCAGCCCATGTTCCTACTAAGCTTCCAACTATACTTTTCTCCTGGTCAATCATATCAATTGCCAAAATTCTTATTTCTTCTCCATAACCAACTATATAGAAAGTGCCTGTTGCTTTAGTCATGCTTAGACCCATTGATGTAGATCCTTTCTCACCAACAAAATCTATAACTGCCTCTGCACCTTTTCCTTTTGTAAGTTCTTTTACTTTTTCTATTTCATTTCCATCTATAAGAACTCCGTGATCTGCGCCAAGTTCCATAGCATGATCTAAAGGAGATTTGGCTTTTTCAACTACAATAATATTTGCTGCACACATAGCTCTTAAACATTGAATTGCAATATGCCCAAGACCGCCTGCACCAATGATTACACAATTTTCTCCAGGTAAAAGATGTCTTGTAGCTTTTTTTACTACTCTGTAAGCAGTTAAACCTGCATCAGAAAATGGAGCCACATCTATAGGACCTAAAACCTTCGGTATTTTTATTAAGTTTCTTACACTAGTTTGAAGCAACTCTGAATATCCTCCATGTTTTACATTTAATCCAGCGAAAATTGGATTTTCTGCATGCATATCATTACCTCTTCTACAGTCTAAACAAGTTCCACCTGTGCCTGAAACTTTTGGATGTAAAATTACTGCATCACCTTTTTTAAATCCCTCAACATCTTTACCAACATCTTCTACCCAACCAGCATTTTCATGTCCCATAACCATGGGTAATAAGTCGTTGTTTTGGTCAGTAATGTGTTTCCAAACACCTTCGATTATGTGTAAGTCTGTTCTGCAAACTCCAGCAGCACCAATTTTAACAATCACATCGCTAGCTTTTTCTATTTTTGGATTAGGTAATTCTTCGCCTGTTACCCAAACAGCTTCCTTCATTTCTGGATCGTATTTATGTAAAACCTGAGCTTTCATTTTATTCCTCTCGATTAAAAAATTTATTTTTAAATTGTAGATTGAATCAAAAAATATGTCTAGTTGACATACCTTTTTTTTGTCACATGAATTA
>CACASS010000049.1 GCA_902535275.1 uncultured Pelagibacteraceae bacterium | reverse complement strand
TTCAATAGAATATATTAATCATGTTAAACAGTCTTTTCCAAAAAAGGGTTTAGTATTTTTAGATGGTGATACAATTGTTTCCCCTGGTAGTAAAGATGCTACTAAAGATGCAGTAGGTTCAATTATTACAGCAATAGATGGAGTACAAAACAAAGAATTTAAGAATGCTTTTTGTGCTGTAAGACCTCCGGGTCATCATGCAGAAAAAGAAAAAGCTATGGGATTTTGTATCTATAATAATGTAGCAGTTGGTGCTAATTACTTAATTGAAAAGTATAAATACAAAAAAATTGCAATAATTGATTTTGATGTTCACCATGGTAACGGGACTCAAGATATTTTTTATGATAATGAAAAGGTATTATATGTTTCTACTCACCAATACCCTTATTACCCTGGCTCAGGTTCTAATAAAGAAAATGGAAAATTTAATAATGTATTAAATATTCCACTAGAAGCTGGAACAACATCTGAAGTATATTTAAATGCTTATGAAAATGTTTTAACTAAAATAAAGCAGTTTAAACCTGAATTTTTGTTATTTTCTGCGGGTTTTGATGCCCACGATGATGACCCTTTGGCTCAAATAAAATTAAGCACAGAGGATTTTTATAAAATAACTAAAAGGACTTTAGAATATTCTAAATCTTTTTGTAATGGTAAAGTTGTTTCAATTCTTGAAGGTGGTTATGATATTAAAGCCTTACAAAATAGTACTCAAAGGCATGTTGATGCGTTAATAGAATTTAATTGATAATATTTTTTTAATCAATAAACACAAATATATGAAATTATATAGGATCAAAAAGTCTGATATTGATAAAAAAGGTAAAGGACTTTATGCCACGAGAGACATAAAAGAAGGTGAAAAAATAATAGATTATATTGGAAAATTAATTACCAAAAAACAAACTGAGAATTCTGATAAATACGACAATAGTAAACCAATATATTTATTTACAGTAAATAAAAGATATGATCTCGATGGGGATTTCCCATGGAATACAGCTGGTCTAATAAACCACTCATGTGAGAATAACTGTGACTACGATGGTAAGGGTCTTAAAATTTGGGTTAAGGCTATAAAAGATATTAAAAAAGGTGAGGAACTAACTTGTGATTATGGGTTTGGTTATGATAAAGATTACAAACAATTTCCTTGTAAATGTAAGTCAAAAAATTGTTGTGGCTATATTGTAAGAGCAGAATCTAGATGGAGAATTAATAAAAAATTCTCAATGGGTAATAGGAAAAATTAGTATAAAACTTTTTTCAAAAATAATCCTTCTGCTGGTGCTGGTGGTGCGCATAAACTTCTATTTTTTAATTTAATAACACTTGTAAATTTTTTTAATGTCCACTTTTTTTCACCAATATATTTTAAACAACCAACCATTGATCTAACTTGTTGTTTTAAAAATGATTGAGATCTAAACTCTAATTCAATTTTATTTTTTATCTTTTTTATTTTAACTGATTTAATTGATCTTATTGGGCTCTTTGAATTACATCCAGATGCTCTAAAAGTTGAAAAATCATGAGTTCCAACTAACTTTTTTGCTGCTTTTTTCATTATTTCTAATTCAAGCTTTTTAATAACAAACCATCCTCGCTTATTTTGAAGGATAGGTTTACTCAATTGATTAAAAATAATATATTTATAAATTCTCTCTTTCGCAGAAAAACGTGCATGAAATTTCATATTTTTTCTTTTTATTTTTAAAATGGCTATTTCGTATTTATTTAAAAAATAATTAATTGATTTTAAAAATTTGTTTAAATTTTGGATTTTTTTAGTGACATCAAAATGTGCAGATTGCTCAATCGCATGAACACCGGTATCTGTTCTTCCCGAACCAAAAAGTGTAATTTTTTCATTTAAAAGATATGAAATTTTTTTTTGAATTGATCCTTGTATAGTTTTGCCTTTTGTTTGTACCTGCCAACCTATGAAAGAAGATCCAACATATTCTATTAAAATTTGATATCTGAACATGTTTAATTCAAATCAGTGCCTTTAGTAATTTGGCTACCACGAAGAAATTCCTTAGTTTTTTGAACTGTTTTACCTTGTCTTTGTATCTCAGTGATCTTTATTGAATTTTCACCACAACCAATTTCAAAATTATCTGATAAGACATATCCTGGTTTTCCACTTAAAATGGATTTTTCTGCTTTTAGTATCTTGTATCTTTCCCCTTTAAATTCAAACCAACCTCCTGGATTAGGGTATAGACCATTAATTTTTCCAATTATTTTTAAATTACTGTCCTCCCAGTTTATTTTTCCTTCTTCTTTTTTAATTTTTTTTGCATATGTAGATTTACTATGATCTTGGTCTTTAAATGATGCTTTGTTATCAAATATGTCATCAATATTTTGTAGTATTTTTTCAGATGCTAAATTACTTAATCTTTGAGATAAATCCTCAGTATTTTCATTTTCTAAAATATTTATTGAATATTGATTACAGACGGGACCAGAATCTAAACCTTCATTAATTTTCATTATAGAAATACCTGTTGATGTTTCATTTTCCATAATTGCTCTTTGGATGGGAGCTGCACCTCGTAATTTTGGTAAAAGTGAATAATGAATATTTATCCATCCATATTTAGGGATTTTTAAAATATCTTTTTTAAGAATCTGCCCATAAGCAACAACGATACCTAAACTTATATTTTGTTTATGAAGAAAGTTTTTTTCTTCAGTATTATCTAATACAATTGGAGTTCTAACAGGTATATTTAATATTTCAGCCATTATATGAACAGGTGACTTATTTAATCTATGCCCTCTATTTGATGCTACAGGTGGTTGAGTATAAACAACCTCAATATCAAAACCATTTTGATACAATGATTTGAGTATTTGCCCAGAAATGGCCGGAGTACCCATAAAAGCAATTTTTTTGCTCATTAAACAATAATTCTATCAGGGGGATTTTTTCTTTTTGATAATTTTTTAACAATCATTGTTTTTTTCAATTTTGACAAGTAGTCTATAAACAGAATTCCTTCAAGATGATCCATTTCATGTTGTATGCAAGTTGCAAGGAGACCATCAGCTTCTAAAATTTTATTTTCTCCATTATAATCTAAATATTCAACCTCACAATATTTAGGTCTGTCAACCTCTGCAAAATAGTCAGGTACAGATAAACATCCCTCTTCATATGTTGTTTTTACTTTATCTTT
>CACASS010000048.1 GCA_902535275.1 uncultured Pelagibacteraceae bacterium | reverse complement strand
TCAATAAATTACTTAGTTCATCTCTACAATTTCTTAAAATTTTTTCGTCCTCCTCAGAAAAGGGTTCTAAAACAATGCTGTAACCACCAAAAAATGTTTTTAGTTTTAAATTGATTTCTTTTGGAAAATTATAGTTTTCAATTCTTTTATTTAATTGAATAGCTATATCTTTGTAATCCAAATCAAGATCTATATCTGTTGGCCAATAATAAGTATTTTTTGTATTTAAATTACAACAGTCAAATAATGTCATATGAAAACTAGATGGAGGTAAATAGGAATAAGTTTTTTCAGGATTAAAATTTTCTAAATTTTTTTGAAAACCAATAATTTGATCAGATAAATATGTATTAAGAGGAATATTACAAATTATTGTGCACCCTGGAAATGGTAAAGGTTTTCCTTTATCGTCAAATTTATTTTCTGCACCTTTTAAAGTATACCCTCTAAGTTTACCTGCTAAAAATTGCTCTTGGTTATTAACTATATTTAAATCCATTAAAATAAACTAAAACCAGTTTATATTTTCTTTGTCACAAAGTTCTTTCAGCCTTAATGGATAGTCTGTCATGATACCATCTACACCATACTCAATCATTTTTAACATATCGTTCTCTTCATTAACTGTCCAAACGTTCACTGGCAAATCTTCTTGATGAGAAATATCTACTAGTTTTTTTGTAATATCTTTATGGTATGGATGCAAAGCCTTTCCACCTTGTGATTTTATAATTTTTGGTAATTCATATTTTTCAAAAAAAGGTAAGTAACTCATCCATGGAGATCTATTGTAAATTGTATTTTTAATTTTAATTCCTGCCTGTTGTTGAAAACTTAAATAAGCTCTTGAAATTTCAGGGTAAAGATTTTTGATTTCTGTCAGTGTTCTCCAATCAAATGAAGAAATGATTATTTTATTTTGTAAATTTGATTTATTTACTTCTTTCATAACAAGTTTTACCATTTCCTCTGGGGTTGGAGTTAAATTTTCCTCGTCAGGTGTAGATTTAATTTCTAAATTTATTAACAAATCTTCTTCCATATCTAGATAATTTATTTAAAGACCCAACATCAAATTTTAAAAGCTCATCGTAACTTAAGTCAAATATTATTATATTTTCATCCGTTATCCAATTTCCCTCATTATCTTTTGTAAAACTTGGATCTAATCTAAAGTCATGTGTAATCACAGGAATAAGATCTTTGGAAATCAAAATATCTGTTTCGTATGCATTAATATTGTTTTTAAATAAATATTTAAAACTTTCTAAAGTATTTTCAGGAATATCTCCTCTAGCGCCTCTATGGCCATAAATTTTAATATAATTTGGCTTTGATAAAATCAAAATTAATTTATTCGATTACCATTAGATTTATCAAAAACATAATAATTGTTATCATTTATGTTCAAAGATAATTTACTTCCTTTTTTAATAATTTGACTTCCAGGACATCTAAAACAAAAATCTTTTTTATTTTTTATTTCTCCATAAATCAAATTATCTGAACCTAATTGTTCTACCAGATCTACAGATAAATTTATTAAACCTTTATCAGTTTGCGACATATGCTCTGGTCTAATTCCTAATATAACTGGTCCATTAAAATCACTTGTAACATTATTAATTTCAAAACCTTCTGAAGTAAGAGTTTTATTTTTTAATTCTCCTTCAAGAAAATTCATCTGTGGCGAACCTATAAATCCTGCGACAAACATAGATTTAGGATTATTATAAATTTCTATCGGTGTTCCAAGCTGCTCAATAAGGCCATTATTTATTACTGCCAGTCTATCAGCTAAGGTCATAGCTTCTACTTGGTCATGAGTTACAAATATACTTGTCACTCCAACTTTTTGCTGAAGTTTTTTTATTTCAAGCCTCATTTGTATTCTTAGTTTTGCATCTAAATTAGATAATGGCTCATCAAATAAAAATATTTTAGGACTTCTTACAATAGCTCTTCCCATAGCAACTCTCTGCCTTTGACCTCCTGACAACATGGATGGTTTTCTTTGCAAGTATTCAGAAATTTGTAATAGCTTTGCTGCCTCATTAACTTTTTTTTCAATATCTTCTTTTGAAATACCTCTATTTTTTAATCCGTAAGCCAAATTGTTGTAAACATTCATGTGAGGATAGAGTGCATAATTCTGAAAAACCATCGCAACATCTCTCTCTGAAGGGTCAACTTTATTAATTAATATTCCATCAAGATTTATATTACCTTCAGTTATGTCTTCTAACCCAGCAATCATTCTTAAAAGAGTAGATTTTCCACATCCGCTCGGTCCAACAAAAACCATGAATTCACCATTTTCTACATTCATACTTGTCTCATGAACAGCTATAGTTCCGTTTGGATAGATTTTAGTAACTTTATTTAATTCTAAAAAACTCATTTATTTCTCTGTTTGAATTAATCCTTTTATGAACCATTTTTGCAAAAATACTACCACTAAAACTGGGGGGATCATTGATAAAATAATATAAGCAAATCTCTCTGCTGTTCTTGGTAAAGCAACTCCCTCATAACTTTCAGTAAATATAATTTTCATTCCCATTACTACAGTCCAATATTCCTCACTCGTAGTCATTATTAACGGCCATAAATATTGACTATATCCGTATACAAACATGAATATAAACATCGCTGCAATCATTGTTTTAGATAATGGAACTAAAAAATCTATAAAAAATCTCCAACTATTTGCACCATCTAATTTTGCTGATTCAAGTAATTCATCAGGTATAGTTTTATAAAACTGTCTAAAAAAAAAGGTAGCGGTGGCTGATGCAACCAATGGAAGAACAAGACCTGTGTATGAATTAGTTAAACCTAAATCTGATACAATCTTATAACTTGGAAAAATCCTAACCTCCAGAGGCACAAGTAAAGTAATAAAGATTAACCAAAAAATTGGTACAGCAAATTTGAATCTAAAATAAACTAAAGCATAAGCTGACATTGCTGAGATAATTACTTTAAGGGTTGCAATTCCCAAAGCCATTATAAAGCTATTTATAAACATTTTTGCAGCAGTCACTTCCTCTGACCAACCACCCTTCTCATTTAAAACTTCGTTATAATTTCTTGTTAATTGATCGCCAAGACCAAATTTCATTCCCTCTTTTAAAATAGTTACAGTATCGTGGGTAGAGCTAGCAAATGATAACCAAATCGGAATTACCATTAATAAAACACCTAGT
>CACASS010000047.1 GCA_902535275.1 uncultured Pelagibacteraceae bacterium | reverse complement strand
ATCTAACGAGTACTCATTTAAAATTTTTTTACAATTTTCCTCCATAATAAAGATTTCTTGATCATGAAGATCTTTTTGAATTATTTTCGAAATTTTTAAATCTTCTTTTCTATAATCTGCAAATTCAATAAATTTCATTTTATTTTAAATAATTTATTTATTCCCATATATTTTAAGAAATAAAGAAAATAAAGAATTTTAAGTATTTAAAGCCTCTTCCCTTGCAATTAAATCTACCTCATTGTTTAAAACATCTGTAGAGTGGCCTTTAACCCAACTCCATTTTATTTGAAATTCATTAGTCATTTGATCTAATTCAGTCCAGAGATCTTTATTTTTAACAGGTTGTTTACCAGCTGTTTTCCATCCATTTTTTTTCCAATTATGTATCCACTCTGTAATCCCTGACTTTACATATTTGGAGTCTGTAAAAATTTGAACATTGCTTCCTTTAGGAATTTTTTTAAGAGCTTTAATTGGAGCAAGCAACTCCATTTGATTATTTGTGGTATCTTTTTTGCTACCCTTTATCTTAATTTTTTTTTTATCATCAATAATAATTGCAGCCCATCCACCATTTCCTGGATTACCTAAGCACGATCCATCAGTATAGATTTTTATCATTAAGAATAATCCTTAAAAGAATTTAGTTTTCTATGAAAATTTAATTTATCTAAATATTCTTTTGGGTCTTTTATCTTTATCAATGCTTTTTTTGGAGTATTTAAATAATCATATGATCTTGTAAGAAGATATCTTAAAGCTGATCCTCTACATAAAGTATTGAAATTATTCTTTTCTTTAGCATTTAATTTACGTATTGATTGGTAACCTTTTAATAATTGAGAAGATTTACTTTTATCTAAAATAAAAATTTTATTTTTTTTTTTAAAACAAAGTGCATTTACACATGTAGCTAATTCATAAGCTAAAAAATCATTTGCTGAAAAATAAAAATCTATAAACCCATAATATTTTTTCTTATAGAAAAAAATATTATCAATAAAGAGATCGCTGTGTATTATTCCATTGGGCATTCTTTTTGGCCATTTCTTCTTAATGTCGACTAAATCGGTCCGCATAGTATTAATTAAATTACTTGAAAGCCTGTTAATTCTTATATCTATTCTATTCAATAAAGGTCCCCATGAATTTACTGATAATGAATTTTTTCTAAATAATCTTAATTTTTTTGCAGCCAAATGTAATAGAGCTGCATTTTTTCCAACTTGAAAACAGTCTTTATTTGTTAGTTGATTTTTATCTTTTCCCTCTAAAAAACTTACCAAACATGCAGTTTTACTTTTAATTTTGAATAAATATTTCCCTTTTTTATTCTTTATTGGCTCTGGACATTTGATCCTATTTTTAGATAAACCAAACATAAGGTCCATAAAAAAAGGTAAATCTTTTTTCTGAACTCTTTTTTCAAAAATAGTTAATATTATTTTTTTTTTATTTGTTTTTATTAAGTAATTAGTATTTTCAATTCCTTTTTTTATACCTGAAAAAGATATAATTTTACCGATTTGAAAGTTTTTTTCGATCAAGCTTAAATCACTCTCATTTATCTTTGTATATACAGCCATTAATTTAATTTTCCTGGAATTTTAAATGTCACGTCCTCTTTTACTATTTCAATTTCTTCTATTTCTACAGTAAATTTTTTTTTTATATTTTCTATGAATTCATTAACTAATACTTCAGGAGCTGAGGCACCGGATGAAATACCTATTGTTTTGCATTTAGATATCTTATCTAACGGAAAACTGCTCTCTGAATGAATTAATTCAGCCTGTTCGCAACCATTATTTTTAGCTACTTCAACCAATCTAACTGAGTTAGATGAATTTCTACTACCAATCACAAACAAATTATCACACTCTTTTGCAATTTTTTTTACTGCTGCTTGTCTATTTGTTGTTGCGTAACAAATATCATCTTTTTTTGGCTCGTGAATATCAGGAAAGCGTTCTTTTAAAACATTTATAATATCTTTAGTATCATCAACTGACAATGTTGTTTGTGTAATATAAGCAAGTTTATCGTTTTTACCTCTTTGATAATTTTTTGCATCATCTGTAGTTTCAATAAGATCAATCTTACCACTAGCTACTTGGCCCATTGTGCCAATTACTTCAGGATGGTTTTTATGACCTATAAGCAAAATTTGAACATCTTTTTTATTTAAATTTTCTGCTTCTCTGTGAACTTTAGATACCAACGGACATGTTGCATCAACAAAAATCATGTTTAAACTTTCTGCTTCTTTAGGAACAGATTTTGGTACACCATGAGCTGAAAAGATGACAGGCCTTGTTTTATCTTCAATTTCATCAATTTCCTCAACAAATATTGCACCAATTTTTTTTAAGCCATCTACTACGTGCTTATTATGAACTATTTCATGTCTTACATATACAGGGGCACCATATTTTTCTATGCTTTTCTTCACAATTTCAATTGCTCTGTCAACACCAGCACAAAATCCTCTAGGAGCTGCTAAAAGTATTTTAATATGATTATTTTTCACTCTCGTGCTTTCTAAAAAAAGGGATTAAAAAAACAATACACGCAATTAGAAAAAAAAGACTTCCAAACATAGCCCAAAAACTTCCTACACTTGATATGATAAAACCTAATGCAGAAATAATGAATAAAATCCAACCAATTAAATTAATATTTTTATTGCTCATTTTTTTCAATTAAATATTCGAGCAATATATGTGGAAAAGTTAATGAGGCCAATCCAATAAAAATAACCTGATATATAGTTTCATTAAATTCGTTATAATTATTCAGAATTGATATTGAAATAATATATCCTAAAATTGTCAAAATTGTTAGTGGGAGGGCTTTTTTAATGAATATTGGTAAACCTTTTGTCAAATTTTTATTTATTTCTCTAATCAAAGAAATTGAGTGCCTAATAGAATGTAAAAAGCAAAAGTAAATCGTAAAAGCAATTATTGGATTAAGAAAATAATTTAGGATTAATATTGATAAATAATCCATTAATAATAATGACTTTGCTTCGATACTTTTGTTTAACGATAAAATAATTCCAGAAATTAAAGATAGTAAGATAAATATGAATAATATCTCGTTAGATATTATTAAATTATTTGAAATATAAAAATTCAATGTTTCGAATATTGCTAATGTTTCCTCTTTATGGAAAAATAAGGGTGATGTAATTATTAATGATCCTTTTAAAAAATAAATTAATCCAAACTTTTCTTTTTGATTAATAAATTCAGAGTCCTCTTTACCAAAATGATAAGCAGCTATAATTAAAAATAAGAAAAGTAAAGATTTTGGAAATATTAACCAAATCAATATTATAAGTGCACCAATAAGCAAATAGCTCAAATAAAAAATACCCATTGATCTATATCCAAAATATTTAATCAGTTTTTTACCTTTAATATGATCCAGAGA
>CACASS010000046.1 GCA_902535275.1 uncultured Pelagibacteraceae bacterium | reverse complement strand
TGAGTTTTAAGTTTATAGTTTTCAGGAGCACATTCTTGGATTAGATCTGCATCTTTAACGGCACTCTCTAAAGAAGAAAAAAACTTTAAATTATTTAAATTTATCTTTTTTTTATTAAATAGTTTTTTTACAAAAGGTACGGCTCTTTTTATTTCTTGAATTAAGCTATTCCTTTGAATTAAATTTTTATCGTATGCTAAAACTTTTATGTTGTGAGCTAAGAGTCTTATTGTCCACCCTACTCCAATTACTCCTGTGCCAATTACTGCAACTTTTTTAATTTTGGACATTACTTGTGTTTAACAAGCTTTAATTTTTTCCTTGTTTCTTCTGCAGTCATTATTGATGCACCAAGATCTGTTACAATTCTGATCGCTTTTTCAACTAACTGAGCGTTGGTTGCAAGTTTACCTTTTGATATATACAAATTATCTTCTAAACCAACTCTTGGGTTTCCACCCATAACAACTGTTTGTGCTACAAAAGGCATTTCATTTTTTGATATTGCAAAGCCTGACCACACTCCTTGTTCTGGCATTATATCTTTCATTGCTTGCATTGCTAACGGAGTAGCTGGAGCTCCCCAAGGAATACCTAAACACATTTGAAACATTGGAGGATCATCTAACAAACCTTCTTTATATAATTGAGAGCCAAACCACATATTTCCTAAATCAAATGCCTCTATCTCTGGTTTAACTTTAATTTCCTGTAATTTTTTTGCAGCTTTTCTTAAATCATTAGGAGTATTAACTGTAATGACTGAACCATCACCAAAGTTTAATGTTCCAGCATCTAATGTGCAAATTTCTGGTAAAAATTGTTCTGCATTAGCTATTCTTTCCATAACATTTGCCATGTCTGTCATAGGGCCAAAATCTAGTGGGTTTTTTCCTTGTCCTATGTCCAAATCTCCACCCATCCCAGTAGTTAAGTTTAAAATTACATCGGTTTCACTTGATCTAATTCTATCAACTACCTCTTTATATAATTCCAACCTTCTACTTGGTGTTCCATCTTCTTCTCTAACATGAATATGAGCAATTGCTGCTCCAGCTTTTGCTGCCTCTATTGCTGATTTAGCTATTTGTTCTGGAGTTTTAGGTAAGTCAGGGTGTTTGCTAGCAGTATCGCCTGACCCTGTTACAGCACATGATACAAAAACGTTGTTGTTCATAATTTATTTTTCAACTATATTTTAAAATCATGCAAATGGAAATATCAGAATTACAGAAGGATTTAGCTGCAACTTTTAGATGGACGGCTAGACTTAATATGCATGAGGGAGTTGCAAACCATTTTAGTGCATGCATACCTGGTACATCTGATTTTTACTGCAATAAAGCAGGTATTCATTTTAGCAGAATGAAGGCTAGTGATTTGATCTTAGTAACTAAAGAAAATAAAGATGAGTTGAAGAATAAGCCAGACGTTATTGATCCGACAGCTTTATATATTCATGGTGCAATTCATGAAAAAGCTCCACACGCAAGGTGTATTTTTCATGTCCATTCAAAATATGCAACTGCTCTTTCTACTCTAAAAGACCCAGTCTTGAAACCAATCGATCAAAATACGATGATGTTTTATAATAGAGTATCTACATACAATGAATTTGGAGGTTTAGGACTTGAGGACGAATCCATTAAAATGGCGAATTCTCTTGGGAATAAACAGCACATGTTACTCGCAAATCATGGAATTTTAACAACAGGAGAAACTGTAGCTGAAGGTTTTAATTCCCTTTATTATTTTGAAAGAGCGGCACAAACATATCTTACAGCTCTTTCAACAAACCAAGAACTTAATGTGGTCAGCCATGAAGTTGCAGAGAAAACTGCAGAAGAACATGCAAACTTTCCAACTGATTTTGCAAATCTATTCCTATCTCAAATAAGATTAATTTTAGATAAAGAAGAACCTGATTACAAAAATTAAATGGACTTGAACAAATTAAAAGTAAGACGGAGTTTTATTTTTACACCTGGACTTCATCCAGAAATGTTTCCTAAAGCAATTGCATCAGGTGCAGACATGGTTTGTATTGAATTAGAGGATGGGATAGCAATCAATGATAAAGCAGAAGCTAGAAAAAATACTATAGAGGCTCTAAAAACTCTCGAAGTAAAAAATGATGTAGAGTTAGTTGTTAGATTAAATAATCAAAGAACAAAGTTTGGTCTTTTAGATATAGAAGCTTTCATATCTAGCAAAATAAATCTAAAGGCTATCATGTTACCAAAGGTTAAAACTCCAGATGAAATAACGTTTATAGATGATCTTTTAACAGACTGTAATTTAGATACGGATCTTCATGTAATAATGGAAACAAATGAGGCTTTAGAAAATATTTATAATATTGCTCATGCCAGTAAAAGAATAGTTGCTCTATATTTTGGTGGAGTTGATATGGCAGCTGAGCTTAGAGTTGAAAATAAATGGGAAAATCTTGTCCATGCGAGATCTAAATTAGTTCATGCAGGTGCAAGTGTTGGTGTAGATGTAATAGATGTACCTTATTTAGACTTAGAGAATATGGAAGGAATGAGGAAAGAGGCTGAACAGGTAAGAAACTTAGGTTTTACTGGAAAAGGTTCCATTCATCCAAAACAAATTAAAATTTTAAATGAAGTATTTACACCACCTCAAGATGAAATTATCAAGGCTAAAAAAATTTTAGAAGAATTTAATAATTCAAATACAGGTCTAGTAGTCATAGACGGTAAACTTATAGAAAAACCTGTCCTTCGAGAAATGAAAAGGAAAATATTGATAGCAGATAAAATAAATAAAGTTTAAATTAAATTATGTCATTTCATCTTGCCACTAGAAAAGTTATTAAGGAATGGACAGACTACAATGAACATATGAATATGGCATACTATGTTCTAATTTTTGATCAAGCATGGGAAACAATGCTTAATAAGTTTCATATGGGTGGTTCAAATGCACAAATTAATAAAAGAAGCACTATGGTTGTAGATACGAGAACTACCTATGACAATGAAGTGAAAGAAAATGATGAAGTAGATGTTTATTGCACCTTCTTTGATCATGATAAAAAAAGATTACATTTAAAATGCGAAATGTATGAAAAGAAGTCAAAAAAACTTGCTGCAACTATTGAAAGCCTATCGCTTTATATTGATCTGGATAAAAGAAAGGTCACAGAATTTGAACAAGATAAAATCCAAATAATGGATGACTTTATAAATAAAAATAAGGTTTCTTTTAACTCAGAAAATTTAGTGTTTTCTGGTAAGCTAAAAAAATAAGTTATGGAAATTAAACTTTTGTCAGGAGCACTAGGTGCAGAAATAACAGGGATAGATCTTAAAGATACATCTGATCAAAACATCAAGGAAATTAATAATTTATTATTAGAACACAAAGTTATTTTCTTTAGAGACCAAAAAATTAATGCTGAACAACATATAGCGTTAGCTGAAAAATTTGGACCATTAGAAACACATGCATATGTAAAAGGATTAAGTAAACATCCCGAAATAGTAAGAATAATTAAAGCAGAAGATGAAAAAAACCAATGGGGTGAGAATTGGCATAGTGATGTTAGTTACAACGAAAAACCAACGAAAGCAGTAATATTAAAATCAATTAAAATTCCTCCTGTTGGTGGTGATACATGCTTTGCAAACATGGAGCTTG
>CACASS010000045.1 GCA_902535275.1 uncultured Pelagibacteraceae bacterium | reverse complement strand
GGGAATAAATATCAGTTTATAAATAAAATTAGAATTACTAAAAATCAGTGATAAATAACTTAAAAACCAAGCAAATATAAAAATATTTTGAAAATTATATGTTTCAAGGACAAATTATTAAAGATTTTCTAAAAATTATAATTAAATTTTTAGGAGAAAAAAGGTGATTTTGAGATAGCTCTGCAATATTCGAATATACCGTTTAAAAGCCCATAAGAGGGTCTATTTTAAGTGTTTGAAATTTTACAGTGCAACTTATAGGTGATATTAAAAAAATAAATACTAAATATTGTATATTAATCAGAAAACGTTGGTATTTAACATTTTTAGATCGAAATACCCTCTAGTTTTAGTAATTTTTTCTTGGTATTTATGCCACCTCTACCCGAATAGCCCCCTAAAGAGCCATCTGATCTTATTACCCGATGACAAGGTATTTTAGGAGCATAAGGATTTTTTCCTATGGCATTTGCTACAGCTCTTACTGCTTTTGGCTTATTAATTGCTTTTGCTACTTCAGAATAGGTTCTGATTTGACCTTTAGGAATAGTTTTTAAATATTTCCATACTTTTAATTGAAATTTTGTGCCTTTGAGGATCATATATAGAAAAACCCTGTTTCCTTGCACCTTTTCAGGTACAAAGAACAGTAGTTTTTGGCACGTCGTTGTATGCGCTACCGCCATGCCGTCCACCCTACAATTTTAGCGCTACTCTGCAGAGCTTTCTGCCCTCTAGGCTTGAACCTCTCGGTTTTTCCCTAGCTGGTCAGTTAAGAGTTGCCTCTTAATTCATTTATGACTATATCAAATAGAGTAGGTTGTATGTATCACTTTATCGTTGAATATACTGAGTTTTTAACAGGTATGAATAGTGGGGATAACTTAATCTAAAGCTTTAAGTAAACCATCTAAAACCCTCATACATTGCAATTCCGTAAATTGAGTGTCTGATTAGAAACATAACTGATGTTTTAATAGGTATTTCAGTCTTATTTGCAAACACTCCTTGTCCTGTAAAAGGAAGAAATATCAATAATGGAGCTAATGTTGTAAGAGCTCCAAATATAAAGCCTGAAAAATATGTCATTTTTAGACCTACCATTAAAAAACAAAAATAATAAATTACAGCCCAACAAATCGATACATAATAGTGAAAAACCCAACCAAGCAAAACTTCATACCTAAAATTAGGCATATGGGCAATATTTGGGTTATAAAAAGTTGCATTTTTAAGCATATAATAAGTCCATCTTCCAACAATTCCCCACGATGGTTCTGGAATACCCATCAACTTGAGTAAATAACCCAGAATATCTAGAATTATGCACGAAAATACTCCAGCAACTAAAATACTAATTATGTCTATCAAATAACCTCAAAACATTAATAAAAATAGTAAAACAAATATGCTTATAAAAAAAATACCAAAAATAACCATTAATATTCTATTTTTTGTTTGTTCTTTTAATTTTGGCCAATAATTCATGATAATGAATGTTCCTATAACAACAATTAGTCCAATTAATACGTATTTAGGCATAAATATTCTTCTACATTAAATGCTTGACTTGTTAAATAAGTTATATTATTACTAATGATAATTAATTGTTATCAATAGTAATTATATGAATGAACTAACAACAGACCTAAAATCACTTCATGAGGCAACTTTAAATAATCTTAAAAGCTCTAAAGCAAATAATACTCTAAGAGCTTATAAGTCGGACTTTAAAGACTTTGGAGCTTTTTGTGCAAAACATGGATTAAATTCATTACCAACAGAGCCGAAAATAGTTTCATTGTACCTTACCCATCTCTCTAAAAACTCAAAAATAAGCACTTTAAGACGAAGATTAGTATCAATAAGCATGGTTCATAGGCTTAAAGGGCATTATCTAGACACTAAACATCCAATCATCGTTGAAAATTTAATGGGAATAAGAAGGGTCAAAGGAAGTATTCAGAAAGGTAAAAAACCTATATTAATCAATCATTTAAAATTAATTATTAATGTAATAAATGAACAAAAAACTGAAGAAATAAAGAAACTTAGGGACAAATCAATAATCTTAATTGGCTTTGGAGGAGGCTTTAGAAGAACCGAGCTCATTTCAATTGATCATGAGGATTTAGAATTTGTTCCTGAGGGTCTAAAAATCACTATTAAAAGATCAAAAACTGACCAATTCGGAGAAGGAATGACTAAAGGACTACCCTACTTCGATAATGAAATTTACTGTCCTGTTACAAATCTAAAAAAATGGTTAGAAATTTCTAAAATTAAGGCTGGACCTATTTTTAGAAGATTTTCTAAAGGTTTATCATTATCAGACAAAAGATTAACTGACCAATCTGTAGTTTTATTAATGAAAGAGTATTTAAAGTTAGCAGGAATCGAAAACAAAAATTTTGCAGGTCATAGTTTAAGGTCAGGTTTTGCAACAGTAGCTGCTGAGTCTGGGGCTGATGAAAGAAGTATTATGGCAATGACAGGCCATAAAACAACACAAATGGTTAGAAGATATATTAGAGAAGCAAATATATTTAAGAACAATGCTTTAAATAAAATAAAATTTTAATATAATAATTTAAGGGCATCATTAATTCTTATTGGAAGGCTTTCATCCCATATTTTTTTGTCTTTAACAGCATTATTATTACTTGTTATTCTAAGATGTGTGGCATCAATCTCTTCTTTTATTGTGTGTGCAGAAAATTGATATATTTTGATATCTGGAGATAAGTGAAATTTTTTTGATCTTATTGATAAGTCACATATCCATGTATCAAAGTACCAATGATTAAATATTTCAGAACTTAAATAACCCAATCTTTCAAACCATGCTTTGTTCAAAATTGGAAAATCTGAATGTAAATAAGGGTATTTTTGTCCAGTGTCAGTCCATATGCAATAAGGCTCATCTATTCTTATTTTTGAGAACTCTTCATCAATACATTGATCCCAATTTTTGGATTTAAAAACTATGTCATCATTTACTGGAAACAATATTTTAGAATTACTTATACTTGCCAGGTAATTGTTTCTTATTGCATGATTTTTAAGATCTTTAATATGAATTTCAAAGTTTAAATTTTTAAACTCTTCATTATTTATTATTTTTTTATATTTTTCTAATTCAGGTTCGTCAGTATCAAATAATAACATTATATTAATTCTTGATGGATCTTTACAATTATCAATCAAGGTATTTAACATTCTATTAAATTTAACAGATCTTTCTCTCGTAGGATATAGTATGCTTATTTTAAATTTATCTATTTTTTTTAATTTACTACTTAAGTATATTTTCTTAAGTTTAAGATAACTAAACCAATAAATACGTTTAAATGCTTTTGAAATATCTTTATGAATACTTTGAAGTATATTTCTATTATGTTTCTTCACTTAAATAATTTATGGTTGTGTATATTTATTTAAGTTTATACCTTTTTTACTGATTTCTGATTGGATCCATTCATAGGTTTTTTTTAAACCATCTTTTAATTTAATTTCATAATTCCAACCTAAAACTTTTTTGACTAAATCATTATTACTAGACCTTCCTCTTACACCTTTTGGTTTGTCTAATTGGTAATCTTTCATAAGACCTTTATTATCAGAAATTTCTTCTAATATATCAATCATCTGATTTATTGAAACTTGCTCATCACTTCCAATATTAACAGGTTCAGAATAGTTAGACTCAAATAATTTAAGAGTACCATCTATACAATCATCTACATATAAAAAAGATCTAGTTTGGTTACCATCTCCCCATACCTGAATCTTATTTTCTTTGTTTAATTTAGAGTTAATTACTTTTCTACACAGAGCTGCTGGAGCTTTTTCTCTACCACCATCAAATGTCCCAAATGGACCATAAATATTATGGTACCTGGCAATTCTAACTTCTATTCCATAATCCTCCATAAAATGTCTACACATTCTCTCGCTAAATAATTTTTCCCAGCCATAACCATCTTCTGGATCTGCAGGATAAGCATCTTCTTCTTTAAGACCTTCTATAAAACTACTTTGTTGCTTCGATTGATTATATGCACATGCACTAGAGGAAAAAAAATATTTTTGTACATTGTTTTCCTTACAAGCAATAAGTAAGTTTGTATTAATTAATACTGATTGCATACATTCAGCTTTATTATTTTCAATAAAACCCATGCCACCCATGTTACAAGCCATGTTAAATACATAATCAATATTTTTTGTTAATTCTTGGCAATTATTAAGAAGCTTCATATCCATAGAATAATAGTTTTTTACATTATCAAATTCTTGAAACCAAAATTCTTTAGGTTTTATATCTGATGCTATAATTTGATTTCCATTTAAAAGTAACTTTTTTATTAAATGTCCAGCTATAAATCCTCCAGCACCTACAACTAAAATTTTTTTATCTTTTTGCATACATTTTTAAATTAATTGATTTATTAACTCCTCTGCCACTTTTTTCCAAGTATTTATTTTTCTTTTTTTTATTAGGTTAGACCTAAATTTATGCCAAAGATCATCGTCTGAAAATAATTTTAAAGTATAAGAGGCAAACTCATTTTCATTGTTTGCTATAAATCCTGTAATACCATGTTCTACTCTTTCACGCAAACAACCTATACCAAGTGTTACGATTGGTATACATAATTCATTCGCCTCTTCTGCTGCTAAGCAAAAAAGTTCTGCTTTGTGTCCTGGCAATAAGCAAATTCTCGATGATATCATATCTTTTATAAGACCTTTTTGGTCAGTAAGTTTTCTTTTAATAATTGTTTTATCATTATAATTAAAATTATTTTCAGTAACTAATAGTTCTAATTTTTTGTTTTTTGATATTATTAATCTTTCCCATATATTAATTAATAATTTTAGGTTTCTGTCAGGTCTAGAAGTAAATATAGCGCGATTGTTATGCTGATTATAATTAATAGTAGTATTCGAAAATATTTCATCAACAGCCCATCTCA
>CACASS010000044.1 GCA_902535275.1 uncultured Pelagibacteraceae bacterium | reverse complement strand
CCATTTAGTCCACCTATTTTTGAAAACCGTATTTTTACCGTTAATCCTGAAAGAGGTGATGTGGCAGTATTTAAAACACCAGCCGATAATAGAACAGATTATATAAAGCGTGTTATTGGTTTACCAGGTGATACAATTCAGTTTATTAATGGTGATCTTTATCTAAATGGCAATCAAATTTTAAAAACAATTAAATCAAAAAATATCACTAATTATTGTGGTAAAACAAAAATAAAAGTTAACACATTTGAGGAAAAACTTCCAAACGGCAAAGTTTATTTGGCATCATACAGAACCGATATTACTTTCGCTAACACAGATAAATACCTTGTTCCAAAAGACCATTTATTTTTCTTAGGAGATAATAGGGATTGCTCAAAAGATAGTAGATTTTTATCCGAAGTTGGATATGTCCATAAAAACAATCTTGTGGGTAAAGCTCAAATACTATTTTTTTCATCAGATCCATTTGTGGGAAGTATTGTTAAGTTTTGGAATTGGAATGAAATATTAAGGTTAAATAGATTTTTCAAATTAATTGATTAATTATGAGCACTCTTAAGTACCTTCAAAAAAAGATTAAAATAAATTTCAAAAATGAGCAAATCCTTTTACAAGCTATTACTCACAAAAGTTATGATCCAAATAATAATTATGAAAATCTTGAATTTTTAGGTGATAGAGTACTAGGACTTGTTGTTTCAAAAAAATTGTATGAACTTTATCCTGACGAAAAAGTAGGGTCATTAGATAAAAAATTAGCCTCTTTAGTTAATAAAAATAAATGTCTAGAAATTGGAAATTCATTAAACCTTAAAGAATTTATAATTACTGGTAATTCAAAAACTAAAAATAATATAGTTGAAAATAAGATTATCTCTGATTGTTGTGAAGCATTAATTGGTGCTATTTATTTAGATAAAGGTTTTGAAGTTTCTAAAAGTTTTATCCTGAAACTATGGAAAAATTTAATAAATGATGCAGAAACTACTTTTATTGATGCTAAAACACAACTACAGGAATACTCTTTGAAAAATTATAAAATATTACCCATCTATAAACTAATCTCTAATACAGGTCCAAGACATAAACCAAATTTTAAAGTTGGTGTTAAGCTTAAAAATAGTACATATGTTTACGCAATTGGATCTTCAAAAAAAAATGCAGAGCAATCTGCAGCTTCAGAACTTCTCAAAAAAATTAAGTATAAATGAATTGGCAAGATAAAGGATATTTAATATCTTTAAACAAATATAACGAGAATTCGTCAATAGCTGAATTCTACACAGAAAATAATGGAAAAATAGTTGGCATCATTTTTGGATCTACATCAAAAAAGATTAAGAGCTATTTACTAATAGGTAATAAATTTCATATAAATTCAAAACTAAGAGAGGATGGTAGCCTTGGATATCTAAAAGTTGAGATTGATGAAATTAAAACCCCAGTTTATTTAGAAAATAAAAAAAAATTATTTTGTATTATCTATTGTATGAATTTAATAAAAATTCTCACTGCTGAAAATGAGAATAATGTTGAAATATATAATCTTTTAGAAAAATTTTTTAAAATAATTGGACTTGATAATTGGCTTGTTGAATTTTTATATTTAGAGCTAAATATATTAAAGTCTATTGGATATGATATTAACTTTAAAGATTACGTAGTTGATAAAAATATTAATGGACAAACAAAATATATTGTTGATTCAAGTCAAAAAATTATACCTAATTTTCTAATTGATAAAAAAATTAGTCCTGAAAATTTAAGAGATATTTATAAAGGTTTTTCAATAGTGGGAGATTTTTTGGATAAAACAATTATCAAACCTAATAACAAGAACTATCCTTCCTCAAGGAATGATTTTGTTAATTTGTTGAAATAATCAAAGATCAATTTGATCAGCAAAATATGTTACAATACTGTTTGCTCCAGCTCTTTTAAACGAAATAAGAGACTCTTTTATTGAGGTTTTGTCTATTAATTTTTTATTAATTCCATTCATTATCAAACTGTATTCACCAGAAACTTGATACGCAAATACTGGTATTTTGAAATTATCTTTTACTTTTTTTATTATATCAAGATAGGGCATACCAGGTTTAACCATGACCATATCAGCACCTTCTTTTATATCCAATGAAACTTCTCTCAAAGCTTCATCTGAATTTCTAAAATCCATTTGGTATGTTTTTTTATCACCTTTTAGTAATTTTTTTGATCCAACAGCGTCTCTAAATGGTCCATAAAAGCTAGATGAAAATTTAACTGCATATGATAATATTTGCACATCATTTAAATTATTTTTATCTAATGCTGATCGAATTTTACCAATTCTGCCATCCATCATATCTGAAGGTGCAATAACATCGCATCCCATTTTTGCTTGGAGCACAGCTTGTTTGGTAAGTATTTCTATAGTCTTATCATTTAGAATAGTATTTTTCTTTAATAATCCATCATGACCATGAGAAGTATAAGGATCTAGGGCCACATCACACATAATACCAATTTTATTCTTAAATTTTTTTTTAATGAATTTTATCCCTCTACAAACTAAATTATCTGGATTTAATGCTTCAGAACCCTTTTCATCTTTTTTTGTTTTGCTTGTGTATGGAAATAAAGCGATCATAGGTATTCCTTTTTTAATTGCTTTACCTACAGCTATATTCAGTTTGTCTACACTATACCTAAAAACATTCGGCATAGATTTTATTGATTCTTTTTTATTTTTTCCTTCAATCAAGAAAATTGGCAGGATCAAATCACTATAAGATAAAGAACTTTCTTGGACTAGTTTCCTAGACCAAGCATATTTTCTTGATCTTCTAAGCCTTAAATTTGGATATTTACCTGTAATCATATTGTATTTTATTATGCGACAAAATCTATTATACAAATATATATATAAATGAGTAGAAAACAATCTTCATGATGAACAATAAAGATAAAATCGTAAACCTTAACTTACATAATCAAACTGATAGAGTTTTAGACTTTAGTGACTTTCAAAAACAAACTATACAATTTGATATTGATAAGCTTCAAGATGCTTATAACCAAATCACAAAAATTAAAAAATTTGATGATGGGGGTGGTGTAACTAACTTTGGTGCAATTTCTTTAACACAAATACCAGGAGACCCGGACTCAATAAAAGGTAGTAAAGCTCGAGGTGTTTATTGGACTAAACCAGATAAATCTGGGAAAGAAGTTTCAAGAGATGTGGATATAGATGAGTCTAAATATAGTGAATTTATAAGAGATTATGAAAATACTTATTTTAAAGAAGTTTATGATGTTCTTTCAACAAAATATAAATTAGGCAGAGTAAGAATTTTATTAAAAGAACCAAGATCAACATTAAGCTGGCATAGAGATCCAGAACCTAGATTGCATATACCAATTATAACAAATCCAGGATGCTTGATGGTTATTGATAATGTAGCTAAACATATGCCTGCTGATGGATCAGTTTGGGTTACTAACAACACAAAATATCATAATGCATTTAATGGTGGAGAAGAAAATAGAATACACCTAGTTGCATGTGTCTTAGATTATAAATTTAATTAATTTGAAAAAAATTTATATCGCATCTGATCACGCCGGATTTAATTTAAAAGAGAGTATTAAAAAGAAATTTTCTTCAAAATTTGATGTTTTAGATTTAGGTCCAGAGCATTCAAAAAAATCAGTAAACTATCCAGATTATGCCCATAAATTATCAAAAAAGATAAAAAAAGAGAATATTGGTATTTTAGTATGTGGTTCGGGTATGGGCATGGCAATGACAGCTAATAAACATAAAAATATAAGAGCGGCATTATGTTATTCGGTAAAAAACGCTAAATTATCTAGATTGCATAATGATGCAAATGTTATTACATTAGGAGAAAGGTTGATTAGTAAAAATTTAGCCTTTAAATGTATAAATGCATTCTTAAATACTAAGTTTGAGGGTGGAAGACATTTAAAAAGAGTTAAAAAAATATAAAAATTATGTCAAGTGAAACAAAATATTTAAATAGTGAGTACAAAGACTTCTTTGAAAAAAGTTTATTAGATAGTGATCCTGAAATTTATAAAGCTATTAATGATGAGTTGGTTAGACAACAAAATCATATCGAACTAATTGCATCTGAAAATATTGTATCTCAAGCAGTCCTTGAAGCTCAAGGTTCAGTATTAACAAATAAGTATGCTGAAGGCTATCCAGGCAAAAGATACTATAATGGTTGTGAACATGTGGATGTAGCTGAACAATTAGCTATAGATAGACTTAAAGAATTATTTAATTGCAAATTTGCTAACGCTCAACCACACTCGGGGGCACAGGCAAACGGAGCCGTGTTTTTAGCTTTGTTAAAACCTGGTGATACTTTTATGGGAATGAGTTTGAATTCAGGAGGACATATCACTCATGGTTTAAAAATTTCTATGTCTGGAAAATGGTTTAACGCAATTGGATATGAGGTTGATAAAGAATCTGAACTTATTGATTATGATAATGTTGAAAAACTTGCACTTGAACACAAACCTAAACTTATAATTGCTGGTGGTAGTGCTTATTCTAGAGTAATTGATTTTAAAAGATTTAGAGAAATAGCTGATAAAGTTGGAGCATACCTAATGGTTGATATGGCTCATTTTTCTGGTTTAGTTGCTGGTAAAGGATATCCAAATCCATGTGACTATGCACATGTAGTTACATCAACTACTCACAAAGTATTTAGAAGTGCAAGAGGTGGAATTATATTGACTAATCACGAGGACTTATCTAAAAAATTTAATACAGCAGTTTTCCCTGGATACCAAGGTGGACCACTTATGCACATTATAGCTGCAAAAGCTGTTGGATTTAAAGAAGCATTAAAACCAGAGTTTAAAGATTACATAAAAACTGTTTTAGCTAATGCAAAAATTTTAGCTGAAACGTTAAAAAATAATGGTTTTAAAATTTATTCAGGTGGAACTGATACACATCTAATGTTAGTTGACTTAAGACCTTTTAATGTAAAAGGCAATGTAGCTGCAG
>CACASS010000043.1 GCA_902535275.1 uncultured Pelagibacteraceae bacterium | reverse complement strand
ATCCAAGTGGTGTTCAAGAAATACTAGATTATGGAATAATTGGAATTGAACTATCTAGAAGAAGTGGATGTTGGGTAGGAATCAAATGTGTTCATGATAATGTGAGTTCAGGAGCAACAGTTGATTTAAATGAAAATCGTTTAAATATTGTAGATATTTCAAATGAAAACTATCCATCTGAAGGTTTAAATATTAGACTCAAAGATACTGCGCAAGAAAAAGAGTATCGGTTGCATCATCATAAAATTAAATATGTTAAAGAATTTTGTAAAAAAAATAATTTAAATAAAATAATTTTTGAATCAGAAACTCCAAAAATTGGAATAATTAGTACAGGAAAATCATTTTTAGATACAAAATTAGGTTTAGAAAAAATTGGAATAAATGAAGATATTGCCGATCAAATAGGAATTAAATTTCTTAAAATTGCTATGCCTTGGCCATTAGAGGAAACGATAATTGAAAATTTTGCAGAAAATTTGGAAAAAATCATTGTTGTTGAAGAAAAAAGATCAATCATTGAAACACAAGTTAAAGAAATATTATTTAATAAAAATTTAAATATAAAAGTAGTTGGAAAAAATGACGAAAATAAAAATGATTTATTTGTTTCTTCTGGAGCTTTAGACCCAGGAGAAATTGGTTTAAAGATCTTTGAAATAATTAATTACCTTAAACTACCAGATGAAGTAAATAATCTTTCAAAAAAATTAAAGTCTTTGAAAGAAAAAACTAATTCAAATATTTCTTTAAAAAGAGTCCCACATTTCTGTTCTGGGTGCCCTCATAATACTTCAACTAGAATACCGGAAGGTAGTAGAGCTATTACAGGTATTAGTTGCGCTTATCTTGTTGAACATATGGAGAGAGATAATGAGGGTTTTTCACAAATGGGATCAGAAGGTGCAACTTGGGTTGGTGAGTCTGTATTTAGTAATACAGACCATGTTTTTCAAAATATGGGAGATGGGACTTACATCCATTCAGGAATTCTATCTATAAGACATGCAGTTGCAGCAAAAACTAAAATGACATTTAAGATTTTGTATAATGATGCCGTTGCTTTAACAGGAGGCCAAGCATTAGATGGATTACCAACAGTTGCTCAAATGTCTAAACAACTTGAAGCAGAAGGTGTCGAAGAAATTGCAATAATCACAGATGAAATTGAAAAATATAGTGATAGAGGAGGTTTTGCAAAAAATTCTAAAGTTTATGATAGAAAAAATATTATAGATGTTCAAATTGAATTGAGCAAAATTAATGCAACAACTGTAATAATTTATGATCAAACTTGTGCAGCTGAGAAAAGAAGGAGAAGAAAAAAAGGTATCTTGGAAGAGCCTAAGAAAAAAATTTTTATTAATAAAGACTTATGTGAAGGTTGTGGAGATTGTGGAATTCAATCTAATTGTGTTTCTATTGCACCTATCGAAACTGAGTATGGTAGAAAAAGACAAATTGACCAATCTTCTTGCAACAAAGATTACACATGTGTAGATGGGTTTTGTCCAAGTTTTGTAAGTCTTGAGGGAGATATAAGGCTTAAGAAAAATTATGACGATAATTTAATTAATAAAATAAATTCAAAGATAGAAGATCCAATATTACCTCAAATTGATAAATCTTTTGGAATAATGATTGCTGGAATTGGTGGTACAGGAGTTGTTACAATTGGAGCTGTGCTTGCAACCGCTGCCCAAATAGATGGAAAAGGATCTGGGGTTTTAGATATGACTGGATTAGCACAAAAAGGTGGAGCTGTTAAAAGTTTCTTAAGAATTTTTAAAAAACCAGAAGATGTTGGAGCAATAAGGTTATCTTATGGTGATACTAACTTACTTCTAGGATTTGATTTACTTGTATCTAATGATTTAGAAATAATAAAAACCTTAGATAAAAAAATTTCAAAGTTAATAGTTAATACAGATGAAGTTATGCCTGGAGATTTTACAAGAGATAAAAATTTTTACTTACCTTTTGATGAAATGAGAGACAATTTAATTAATATAGCAGGTCAAGAAAATATAAAGTTTATATCATCAAATAAAATTACATCTAAGATTTTAGGAAATTCAATTTTATCAAATATGTTTAATGTTGGAGTAGCATATCAATCAGGCCACATACCAATTTCAGCTTCATCAATTGAAAAAGCAATTGAATTAAATGGTGCAAGTGTAAAAGATAATATAGATGCCTTCAGATTTGGCAGACATTATGAAAATTTAAAAGACGAAGTATTAGATATAATCATAGATGAGCCTGAAGTATTAGAAGATTTTGAGGCAAAATATCAGAATAGATTTAAATTTTTAAAAGATTATCAAAATCTAAGATATGCTGAAAAATTTGAAGATCTTGTAAGTTATGCAAAAAAGATAGATAAAAATATAGGAAATGGAAGTCAATTCTCAACAGCAGTATTAAAAAATTATTTCAAATTAATGGCATACAAAGATGAGTATGAAGTATCAAGATTAATGACAAATAAAAAATTCATAGATGATGTAAATAAAAACTTTGAAGGTAACTTTAATTACAACTTTTATTTAGCTCCACCAATCTTCAGTAAAAAAAGTAAAGTAGATGGCAAATTACTAAAAATAAAATTTGGTGGATGGTTATTTAATGTATTCAAATTACTTTCAAAATTTAAATTTTTAAGAGGTACAAAACTTGATCCATTTGGCTATTTAAATGAAAGAAAAAAAGAAAGAGAATTAATAAGAGATTATAAGCAAACAATTACTGACATAGGAACAAAAATAAATAAATCAAACTATGAAACGGCAGTTAAAATAGCATCAATCCCAGATCAAATCAGAGGTTTTGGACATGTTAAGGAAAAGAATATAAAAGAAGCTATAAACTATAGAACAGATTTACTTAATTCTTTTCATGAAAACACTTAACCCTTTATATTTAGCCTCTCTTTATTTGGTTTTAGCTTGTTTATTTTGGGCAGGTAACTTTATAGTTGGAAAAGCCGCAAGTATTATTGACATTCCTCCTATATCCTTAAATTTTTATAGATGGTTTTTGGCTTGGTTAGTTTTACTTCCATTCACTTATAAAGAATTGTTAAATAACAAAAAAATTATCATAGATAATATTTTTTTATTTTCACTTTTAGGAATTTTAGCTGTGACAGTTTTTAATTCAGCTCTTTTTTACTCACTGAGACATACTCAAGTTATTACTGGAGTACTTATGATTTCAACAGTACCAGTTATGATTATATTATTTTCATTCTTACTTAAAATTGAGAAAACAAATTTATTTCAATTAATAGGAGTATTTCTCTCACTTACAGGCGTTTTGTTTATAATATCAAAAGCAAATTTAAATAATTTATTAAATTTATCATTTAACAAAGGAGATATTTTTGCATTAATTGCAATGTTCGCATGGTCTCTTTATTCAGCGCTTTTGAAAAAAAAGGAATTCAATCTATCTCCAATTTCTCTATTACAGGTCGTTATAACTTTTGGAGTTATTTTTCTAATTCCTATGTATTTTATTGATTATAGTTTGGGCAGTGTAATCAAATTACAATCCTCTTTTTATTTAGTTTTATTCTATGTTGTTTTTTTCCCTGGTCTAATCTCATTTCTGTTTTGGATAAAAGGTGTTAAGCTTATTGGTGCAAATAGATCTGGAGTTTTTCTTCATTTGATGCCAATTCTAGGAGCAATAATGGCCATGATAATTTTTAATGAAAAAATTTTATTTTATCATTTCTTAGGTGCAATTTTCATAATTGCTGGTATTACAATCTCGAATAAAAGAACTCAAAATGCTTAAAGTAGCCATTTTAGACGATTACCAAAACGTTGCTCAAGAATTCATAGATTTGAAAAATCTTTCATCAAAGTTTGATATTGAGATTTTTAGCGAACCTTTTGAAAATGAAGATAATGCTATTGAAAAATTAAAAGAATTTGAAGCCTTACTTATAATGAGAGAGAGAACTATAATAACTGCAAATCTCATTAAAAAATTAAAAAAACTAAAATATATTTCAACAAGTGGAATGAGAAATAAAGCGATAGATTTAGATGCAGCTAAAAAGGCAAAAATTATTGTTACTGGAACTGAAATAAATTCAAATCCAACTTGTGAGTTAACATGGGCTTTAATCCTGGGTCTTGCAAGAAATATTAAAGTAGAAGTTGATAATATGTATCAAGGTTATTGGCAGACAACATTAGGTATTGAATTAAAAGGTAAAATATTAGGACTTATTGGTTTAGGAAAAGTTGGATCTCAGGTTGCTAAAATAGGAAAAGCTTTTGGCATGCAAGTTATGGCATGGAGCGAAAATCTCAGTCTAGATAAGTGTAAAGAACTTGATGTTTTACCATCTAATAAAGAGGATCTTATTCAAAACTCTGACTTTATATCAATTCATGTCCAAGGAGGAGAAAGATATAAGGATTGTATAAAGCTTGCTGAATTTGATAAAATGAAAAAATCTGCTTTTCTAATTAATACTTCAAGGGGTCCAATTGTAAACGAGGACGATTTAATTATAGCTCTATCAACTAACGTAATCGCTGGTGCTGGTATCGATGTTTATGATAAAGAACCTTTGCCTAGTGGTCACAAATTAAGATTTGTCCCTAACGCACTTTTGCTTCCACATGTAGGCTATGTTACCGCTGAAAATTATTCTATTTTCTATACACAAATGATTGAAAATTTAGAGGCTTGTGTTGCTGGTAAGCCTATTCGAGAAATTAAGTAAAGTGGAATTCCCAGTTGTAAATCATCCTGATTATGAAGCTAAAATTGGAGATGATCATAAGTTTCCAATTAAAAAATTCGGTGAATTGGCAAAATTTCTTAAAAAACAAAAAATCGTTAAAGAATTTCATGTTCCTAAAGAATGTTCTGTCGATACTTTAACTCAAGTTCATTCAATGGATTATGTTAATAAAATTAAAAATAAAACTTTAGAGACAGAAAAAGTTAAAAAAATTGGATTTCCATTAGTTGATAGTGTTGTTAGAAGATCTTTAGTTGCAACAGGAGGAACTGTACTTGCCTCAAAACTTGCATTAAGTTTTGGTATTGCTTGTAATACTGCTGGTGGCAGTCACCATGCAAACTATGACGAAGGTGCAGGGTTTTGTGTTTTTAATGATGTTGCAGTTGCTGCAAAATATTTAACATCAAGAGGTTTAGCACAAAAAATTTTAATTGTAGATTTAGATGTGCATCAAGGAAATGGATGCTCAGATATTTTTAAAAATGATAACAATGTTTTTACTTTTAGTATGCATTCAAAGGTTAATTATCCACCAATCAAATCTTTAAGCGATCTTGATGTTGAACTTAAGCAAAATATGGGGGACGATGAATATTTAGATATTCTTGAATCTAACCTTAAAAATTTAATTAATTATGAGTTTGATTTTGTATTTTATATAGCTGGGGTTGATATTCACAAAAATGACAGATTAGGAAAATTAAACATAACTGATGAAGGTATAGAAAAAAGAGATCAACTAGTTATTAGAAGTTTTTTTCAAAAAAAAATACCAATTTGTGG
>CACASS010000042.1 GCA_902535275.1 uncultured Pelagibacteraceae bacterium | reverse complement strand
ATACTAAATCTAATAGTTCAAGACCAAGGCTAGAATTATTGCTATAATTGAATAATAGATATATACATTTTTTAGATTATGAAACGTAAAGCCAAAATAAGTAGAAAAACAAAAGAGACTAACATCAGTGTTGATTTAAACATTGATGGTAAGGGTAAGTACAAAGTTGACACAGGGATAGGATTTTTAGATCACATGCTTGAACAATTATCTAAACACTCATCAATGGATATGAATATTAAAGCTAAAGGTGATACGCACATTGATCTTCACCACACAACTGAAGATACAGGAATTGCAATTGGTGAATGTTTAAAGAAAGCATCTAAAAAATTTGTTGGTATTAAAAGATATGCTCATGCAATGATACCGATGGATGAAACATTAACTAGAGTTGCAATAGATGTTTCAAATAGACCTTATTTAATTTGGAAAGTAAAATTGAAAGTAGAAAAATTAGGTGAGATGGATACAGAATTATTTAAAGAATGGTTCCAAGCTTTTTCACAAGCTGCAGGAGTTACTTTACATGTTGAAAATATTTATGGCGATAACAGCCACCACATAATCGAATCTTGCTTTAAAGGATTAGCACGATCACTAAGAGCTGCTTTAGAAATGGATCCAAGAAATAAAACAACAATACCTTCTACAAAAGGTTCTTTATAAATTTAATGAATGTCACAATTGTTGACTACAATTCAGGTAATATAAGTTCGGTCATCAATTCGTTTAAAGAAGCTGCAAAAGATAAAGTAAATATTGAAGTAACATCAAATCTTACAATAATAAAAACTAGCGATAAAGTTGTATTACCAGGACAAGGCTCTTTTAAAAGCTGTATTGATGGACTTAATAGTATTAATGGTTTGATTGAAACATTAAATGAATTTGCAATTCAAAATAAAAAACCACTTCTTGGAATTTGTGTTGGGCTTCAAATGTTTGCAGATATTGGTTATGAAGAAACCGAGACTAAAGGCTTAGGTTGGATTTCAGGTAAAGTTTCTAAAATTGATAACCAAGGCGGTAAATTTAAGCTTCCACACATTGGTTGGAATGAAATTAATATTAAGAAGGAAAGTAAGATTTTTAAAGGTATAGAAAATAATTCTCATATGTACTTCGTTCACAGTTATGAGTTTGTACCTGAGGATAAATCTGTAATTTCAGCAACAACTGATTACTCATCTAATGTTGTCTGTGCTGCTGAAAAGGAAAATATCTTTGGTACTCAATTTCACCCTGAAAAAAGTGATAAAATAGGACTTAAAATAATAGACAATTTCATAAATTTATAATCATGAACTTTAAAATATCCAAATTGCTGAGTTTTTTCTTAATTAGTTTTCTTTTTTCTACCCATTTATCAGCTGATGGTCACAAAACAAAATTTAAAGATATCAAAGGTTTTAAAAAACAATTTATTTCTATGCATAAAAAAAAGGTAAATAGAATTATAGAAGTAAAAAAATCAGATGGTTACCCTGTTTATGAAGGTAATACTAGTATCCAATTTACAGTAAACAGAGAAGATGCAGGTTGTGGAACAGGTAAAGTACAAACAACTCAAATTAAATGTGATGGAAAAGGAAATCGAAGTAGACAAGAGTTACATTTAGGTAATATGAAATTAAAAAATAAAGAATATATTTATGAGTATGCAGTATATTTTGATGAAAATTATGAACCTCTAGAAAAAGGTGCGGTTGTTATTATTGGTCAAATGCATACTGACAATAAAGCTAAGGGTTGTCATAGTTGTTGCCATTTTTGGTTTCAGGATTTTAAATATAAAGGTGAACGCTATTATAGCTGGGCAAGTAAAGCAGCCTATTCATCTGAGCCAGTAGTTATAGGAAAAATTTCAGACCTCAAAGGAAAATGGACACATATAAAATTTCATGTTTTATGGAAACTAGACAATACAGGAAGATTTAAAATTTATAAAAATGATGAGGTAATAGCAGATCTAAAAAATGTAAAAACTCTTGCAGATACATGTACTGGTGGTTATATGAAAATGGGAATATATAGACACAGAACAATAGGATATTGGAATTCCGATTGGGAAAGTTTGCAAGATCAAAGAGTATATCTAGATAGTATAATTCTTAGAAAACCAAAAAAAGATGAAAAGTTTGAGAAAAATAAATGAAGATATTTCCAGCAATAGACATCAAAGATAGAAAATGTGTGAGGTTAATTAAAGGAGACTTTGATAATAAAACTGAGTATGAAATGTCTCCAGTTGATCAAGCTGGTAAATATAAAGAACACGGTTTTAAAAATTTGCATATAGTTGATTTAGATGGAGCACTAACAGGGGAGACTGTTAATATTGATATTATTGAGGAAATTGTTGGTAAATTTGATCTTAAAATTGAAATAGGTGGAGGTGTAAGAAATTTTGAAAGTATTCATAAGTATGTTGATGCAGGAGTTGAGAAAGTAATTTTAGGAAGTGCTGCAATAAAAGATAAAGAATTTTTAAAAGAAGCTTGTCAAAAATTTCCAGATAAAATTGCTTTAGGTCTAGATGCTAAAGACGGATATTTATCTGTATCTGGCTGGAAAGAAAATTCTAATTTAAAAACCATAGAATTTTTAAAAGACGTAAATGAGTATGGTGCTAGCAGATTAATTTATACAGATATAAATAGAGATGGAATGAAATTAAGCCCAAACTTTGAAGAAACAGAAAATGTAGCTAATAATTCAAATTGCCCAGTCATTATTTCTGGGGGGGTTTCTTCAATAGATGATATTAAAAAGGCTAAAGAATTAGGTAATAAAAATATTCAAGGAATTATCGTTGGTAAAGCTATATATGATGGTGATATTAAATTAGATGAACTTGCAAAAGAAATAGATGCTTAAAAATAGAATTATACCCTGTTTAGATGTTAAAAATGGAAGAGTTGTAAAAGGTATTAACTTTGTAGATTTACAAGATGCAGGAGACCCAGTTGAACAAGCAAAGATTTATAGTGATGGTGGAGCAGATGAAATTTGTTTTTTAGATATAACAGCTTCAAATGAAAATAGAGATACAATTTATGAAGTTGTAAAAGATACTTCTAAAAAATGTTTTGTACCTTTAACTGTTGGTGGTGGGGTTAGAAGTGTTGAAGATATTAGCAAACTTTTAAACTGTGGGGCTGATAAAGTTTCAATTAATACAGCCGCAGTACAAAATGCTGATGTTGTAGTTCAAAGTTCAAAAAAATTTGGATCTCAATGTATAGTCGTTGCAATTGATGCAAAAAAAAATGGAGATAAATGGGAAGTTTTTACCCACGGAGGTAGAAATAATACTGGAATTGATGCTTTAGAATTTGCAAAAAAGATGGAATTGAGTGGAGCAGGCGAGTTGTTAGTCACTTCAATGGATAGAGACGGTACTCAGGTAGGCTATGACATTGATCTTATGTCTAAAATTTCTTCAATGGTAAACATACCTACAATAGCATCAGGAGGAGTTGGTGATCTTGATCATTTAGTTGATGGCATAAAATTAGGCAATGCTAGTGCGGTTTTGGCAGCATCTATATTTCACTATGGAAAATATTCTGTGAAGGAGGCTAAAGAATATTTGGACTCAAAAGGAATACCTGTTAGGATTTGAGATGCTAAATACCCTTGAGAGCCTATTTAAACTTGCAAGAGAAAGAAAATCTTCACCAGTTGATGGATCGTATACCAATAAACTTTTGAGTGATAAATCTTTGAGTAAAGCAAAAGTTTTAGAAGAAATAAATGAATTGATAGAGGCAGTAGAAGAAGATACAAATAAAATTCATGAGGCTGCAGATGTGTTTTATCATCTAGCCATGTACCTTGAAGCAAACAATATTAAAATTGAAGATGTAATGAGCGAATTAGATAAAAGAAAAAAATGAGCCATAAATTTTATAAACCTGCCAGATCAAGATTACAAAGAAGTGAATTAGCAGTTCCAGGTTCATCTCCTAAAATGTTTGAGAAAGCTCTAAGTTCAGCGGCAGATTATGTTTTCTTAGATTTAGAAGATGCAGTTTCTCCAAATGATAAAATTACTGCAAGAGCAAATGTTATCAAATCTTTGAACGAAATGGATTGGAGAGGAAGTGGTAAAACTATATCTGTAAGAATAAATAGTTTAGATACTCATTACATGTATTCAGATTTAATTGGTATTGTTGAACAAGCAGGAGAAAATGTAGATACAATTTTAGTTCCAAAAGCAGGAACTGCAAGTGATGTTTATATGGTTGATTGTTTATTAACTCAAATTGAGACGAATAAAAAATTAAAAAATAAAATTGGAATAGAATGTTTAATTGAGACAGCATTAGGAATGTCAAATATTAAAGAAATTGCTACTTCAAGTGAAAGATTAGAGGCATTGCATTTTGGTGTTGCAGACTACGCAGCAAGTTTGAGAGCACGAACTACAGTTATAGGTGGGCTTAATGAAAATTATCCAGGTGATCAGTGGCATCATGGCTTATCTGAATTAGTTATGACTTGTAGAGCATATGGACTAAGGCCAATTGATGGACCGTTTGGAGATTTTAATGATCCAGATGCTTATACAGCAGCTGCTAAAAGAGGTGCTGCAATTGGTATTGAGGGTAAATGGGCCATACATCCTTCACAAATTGAATTAGCAAATAGTGTATTCTCTCCACCAGAAGCTGAGGTTACTAAGGCTAAAAGGATCTTAGAAGAGTTAGAAAAGGCTGCTAAAGAGGGCAAAGGAGCTGCCCAGCTTGATGGCAGAATGATTGATGCTGCGTCGGCTAAAATGGCTGAAAACATTGTAAATATAGATAAGTTAATCCATAATAAATAAATAAGATTATGGACATTCACGAATATCAAGCAAAGAAAATACTTTCAAACTTTGGAGTCACAATTCCTAGAGGTGGAATTGTCTACAGTCCAGAAAATGCCGAGAATAAAGCTAGAGAAATTGGTGGATCAAGATGGGTTGTCAAAGCGCAAATACATTCTGGTGCTAGAGGAAAAGCTGGAGGGATAATTGTTTGTAATACCCCATTAGAAGTTGCTCAAGCTACAGATAAATTATTAGGAAAAAAATTAATTACAAATCAAACAGGCCCTGAAGGAAAAATTGTAAATAGAATTTATATTGAAGAAGCTACAGATATTGAAAAGGAATTATATTTAGGATTAGTTTTTGATAGAAGCTCAGAAAGTATTATGGTTGTTGCATCAACAGAAGGTGGAATGAGTGTAGAAGAAATTTCAAAGGAAAAACCAGAAACAATTATTAGATCAAAAATTGAAGTTGCAGTTGGAATGCAAAATTTCCAAGCTAGAGAATTAGCATTTGGTCTTGGCATAGAGCCAGACTTAATTAGAAGAGCTTCTGATACTATTATTGGATGTTATAAAGCTTTTAGTGAATTAGACGCAACAATGGTTGAGGTTAATCCATTGGTCATTTCAAAACAAAAACAAATTTTAGCTTTAGATTGTAAAATGAGTTTTGATAACAATGCAATGTTTAGAAGAAGTCAAGTTTCTGAGCTAAGAGATAAAACACAAGAAGATTCAAAAGAAATTTTTGCATCAGACAGAGGTTTAAACTATGTCAGTTTAGATGGTAACATAGGTAATATTATTAATGGTGCTGGTCTTGCAATGGCATCTATGGATATGA
>CACASS010000041.1 GCA_902535275.1 uncultured Pelagibacteraceae bacterium | reverse complement strand
CTAGTTTTTTCATACATATCAATTAAACTTTCCCCAGAAGATCTTAAACCATATTTAACACCATCATATCTTGCTAAATTAGATGATGCTTCAGCTGGTGCTACAATATAATAAGTAGGCAAAGCATAACTTGTGTGAGGTAAAGAAATATCAATTATTTCAGCACCACAATCTTTTGCATATTCAACACCCTTTTTCCAAAGATTCTCAATTTCGTCTGGCATCCCATCAACTCTGTATTCTTTTGGGATTCCAATCTTTATACCTTTGATATTTCTAGTTAGTTCTGATGAATAATTATTTCTTTTAAAATCTATTGAAGTTGAGTCTTTTTTATCAAATGATGAGATTACTTCTAAAAGAATAGAGCTATCTTTGACGTCTTTGCTCATCGGTCCTGCCTGATCTAGAGATGATGCAAAGGCAACAATTCCATATCTTGAACAGCTTCCATAAGTGGGTTTTAGACCAACAGTTCCAGTAAAGGAGGCTGGCTGCCTAATAGATCCACCAGTATCAGTTCCTATCGTTACAGGTGTTAAATTAGCTGCTAAAGCCGATGAGGAACCACCTGATGATCCACCTGGAACTAAATCTTTTGCAATTGGGTTTTGAACATTACCAAAAAAACTTGTTTCATTAGATGAGCCCATTGCAAATTCATCACAATTAAGTTTACCGAGCAAAATACCACCTTCATTCCATATATTTTGTGTTACAGTAGATTCATAGCTGGGAACAAAATTATTTAAGATATTGCTTCCAGCTGTTGTTCTTACTTCATTTGTACAAAATAGATCTTTTACAGCAATTGGAATACCTGGAAGTTTTAAATCATAATTTGGTTTGTTATCAAACTCTTTTGAAAGTTTAAGACAATTTTCAAAATTTTCAGTTACATATACATTTAGTTTTTTTGACTTTTCAGATCTATCAACAAAAGATTTTGCGGCTTCATTTGATGATATTTTCTTTTCTTTTATATTTTTAATTAATTCAAAAAGACTTAAAGAAGTTATATCTGTCATTACTCAACTACTTTCGGAACAACAAAAAAATCATCATTTTTTTCAGGAGAATTTTTAAGAATTTTTTCCCTTATATTATCACTAATTATTTTATCTTCTCTGAATCTCAAAGTTGTTTCAGCTATAGAGGTTAATGGTTCAACATTATCAGTTTTTAGCTCGTTTAATTTTTCAATAAATTCAAATATAGAATTCATATCATGTGCCAATTTTTCAGCTTTTTTCTCTTCAAGTGAGATCCTTGCTAATTTTGATATGTGTTTTACAGTTTTAAGATCTATCGTCATATGGTAAAAAATAATGTCGCAAACTACCACTTAAGTTGAAAATATACAATATGATCACAATTAATGAATTCAAAAACAAATTATCAAGTGGTTCAAGATTATTGGGTATAGATTTAGGCACAAAAAGGATTGGGATTGCAATAAGTGATTATAATCAAAAAGTTGCCACTCCCCTTCAAACCTTAGATAAATCTAAACAAGGTAAATTAATTGATGCACTAGAAAGTATTGTTGCAGAATATGACATCAGAGGAATTATTATAGGCAATCCTATAAATATGGATGGCACTTACGGAAAATCTTCACAATCAGCAAAAGACATAGCAATCAATATTTCGAATAAAATTGATATTCCTGTGTCTTTGTGGGATGAAAGATTATCTACTGTAGGTGCTTTCAATTTATCAAGTGAATTAGATATAAATGTCAGCAAAAGAGAGAAAGATATTGATAAGTTTGCAGCAGCTTTTATTTTACAAGGTGCTTTAGATTTTATTCAAAATTAATGGTTGCATAGTTAATACTATATAGTTATAGAGTTAATTTTAATGGCAACTAAATCCAAAAAAGCTATTAAAATATCTCAAAAACATTTATTAGGTATCCAGGATTTATCTGTTAGTGATGTTACAACTATCCTGAATGAAGCCTCTAAGTTCATAGAATTAAATAAAAGCAAAAATAAAAAAATTGATATTTTAAAAGGGAAAACTCAAATAAACTTATTTTTTGAACCATCAACAAGAACACAGAGCTCGTTCGAATTAGCAGGAAAAAGATTAGGTGCAGATGTAATGTCAATGAATATTACAAATTCTGCTATCAAAAAAGGTGAAACGTTAATAGATACCGCTATGACGTTAAATGCAATGCACCCAGACATTATTGTAATAAGACATCAAGACTCAGGAGCTTGTAACCTTCTATCTCAAAAAGTTAATTGTGCAGTATTAAACGCAGGTGATGGTAGAAGAGAACATCCAACTCAAGCATTATTGGATGCTTTAACAATTATAAATAGAAGAAAAAGAATAGAAGGTCTAAAAATTGCAATATGCGGAGATATACTTCATTCAAGGGTAGCAAGATCAAATATTTATCTTCTAAATATGTTGGGTGCAGAAGTGAATATTGTGGCTCCTTCAAATTTAATGCCAAATGAAATTGAAAAATTTGGAGTAAATATTTTTTCTGATATGAAAAAAGGAGTTAAAGATTGTGACATAGTAATGATGTTAAGATTACAGAATGAAAGAATGACAAGCTCGTTTCTATCATCTAACAGAGAATACTATGAGTATTATGGCTTAACACCTGATAAAATTCAATATGCTAAAGATGATGCTTTAATAATGCATCCAGGACCAATGAATAGAGGAATTGAAATTGATACAAACTTAGCAGACGATATAAACAAAAGTGTAATAAAAGAACAAGTTGAATTAGGCGTAGCAGTAAGGATGGCCTGCTTAAAGATTTTTTGTGAATAAATGAAAAAAAAATACTTTATAAATGCAAATATAATTGACCCTCATAATTCCTTAAATGAAATTGGAGGAATAATAATTGGAGAAAATGGAAAATTTGAAGCTGTTGGAAAAAAAGTAAATACTAACAACATTCCATCTAGAGAAAAAATAATAGATTTAAAAGGAAAATACATATTTCCAGGTATTGTAGATATGCGAGTTTTTGTTGGTGAACCAGGATATGAATATAAAGAAAATTTTAGAACGCTTAGTGAAGCTGCTTTGTCTGGTGGTGTAACATCAGTAGTTACAATGCCAAATACAAATCCGGTAATCGATAATGTTTCAATAGTTGATTTTCTTAAACGAAGAGGAAGAGACAAATCAAAAATTAATATTTATCCAACAGCTGCATTAACAGTAAAAGCAGAAGGAGAAAATATGACTGAATTTGGATTATTACAGAGCAAAGGAATAATTGGTTTTACTGATGGAGTAAAAACAATTCAAAATCCCAGAATTATGAATAGGATTATGAATTCAGCTTCAGATTTAAAATCTTTAATAATACAACATGCTGAAGATGCAGAGTTATCAGAAGATGGAATGATTAATGATGGTATCATTGCTACAAAACTTGGTCTTCAAGGAATTCCAATAAGTGCTGAATTATTAATTATAGAAAGAGACCTAACACTGTTGGAATATAATAATTGTAGGTATCATATTGCCCAGATTTCATCCGCAAATTCTGTAGATATAATCAGAGAAAGAAAAAATAAAATAAACTTCAGTTGCGGTGTTTCTATAAATAATTTATCCTTAAATGAAAATGATATTGGTGATTTTAAAACTTTTTTAAAATTATCACCCCCCTTGAGAACAGAAACTGATAGAAATGCTTTAGTTCATGGATTAAATGATAAAACAATTGACGTTATTGTTTCTGATCACAAACCAGAAGATGAGGAAAATAAAAGATTAACTTTTGCTCAAGCAGAAACAGGTGCTTCTGGAATTGAAACTTTATTACCATTAAGCTTAGAACTATATCATAATGGATCAGTTGAATTGGAAACTATAATAAAAGCTTTAACATCAAAACCAGCTGAAATACTTAAAATAAATAAAGGTAACTTATCAATAGGAAACGACGCTGATTTTTGTATTGTAGATATAAATAAACCTTGGGTTGTTAGAAAAGATAAATTGATATCAAAATCAAAAAATACCCCTATTGAGGATAAAAAACTTCAAGGTAAAGTATTAAATACATTTGTTAATGGTGAAGAATTATTTAAATCTGAATAATGGATTATATAGTAACAGCTTTAATATCTTATCTATTTGGCTCTATTCCTTTCGGATATCTTTTCACAAAAATTTTACTTAAAAAAGATATTAGAAGTGTAGGATCAGGAAATATTGGCGCTACAAATGTTTTAAGAACTGGAAATAAGTCATTGGGTTATCTAACTCTTATTTTAGATATAGCAAAAGCTGTTGTCCCTGTTATCTATATAAAGTTCAATTATCCTGATCTAGTTTATTTATCAGCACTTTGTGCATTTTTAGGACATTTATTCCCAATTTGGCTAAAATTTAAAGGTGGCAAAGGTGTAGCAACTTTTGTTGGGATTTTGATTTCTATAAATATTTATTATGCACTAGTTTTTGGAACTATTTGGATTTTAACTTTTTTAATATCAAAGTATTCGTCTCTATCGTCTTTGTTTGCTTCAATTTCAATACCAATCTACTTAGCAATCATTGATCAGGGTAACATAATTTTTTTCATTATTATGTTTGTTTTAATTTTTTATACACATAGAGAAAATATAAAAAGATTAATAAACAAAGAAGAAACCAAGAGCAAAATTTATTAATTTGACAGATTAATAGTTATAAGTAGTTTGACTAATTATGAATCTTGTAATTGTTGAAAGTCCTGCAAAAGCTAAAACTATAAATAAATATCTAGGTTCAGATTACACGGTTTTGGCAAGTTATGGTCATATTAGAGACCTGCCTTCAAAAAATGGTTCTGTTGATCCAGAAAATTCTTTTAAAATGATCTGGGAAATAGACAGTTTCTCAAAAAAATATTTAAAAGAAATCACAGACTCTGCTAGAAACTCAGAAAAAATTATCCTTGCTACTGACCCTGATCGAGAAGGCGAGGCAATAGCTTGGCATGTAAAAGAGTTTTTAAATGAAAAAAAACTTCTTAAAGATAAAAAAGTAGAACGTGTAGTTTTTAATGAAATTACAAAAACAGCTGTAACAAACGGTATAGACAATCCAAGGGATATAGAAAATGAACTTGTTGATGCCTATATGGCAAGAAGAGCGCTAGACTATTTAGTAGGTTTTAATATTTCACCGATTTTATGGACAAAATTACCAGGATCTAAGTCAGCTGGAAGAGTTCAATCTGTTGCTCTTAGATTATTAACAGAAAGAGAGCATGAAATTGAAGTTTTTAAACCAGATGAGTTTTGGACACTTAACTTAAATTTCTTAACAAAGGAAAATCTAAATATAAATACATCTATTACTCAACTAGATGATAAAAAAATTGAAAAATTCTCATTTAAAAATAAAGAAGATATTAACAATGCATTAAATTTAATTAAAAATAAAAAATATAATATTACAGATATAATATCTAAAATTTATACACGAAACCCATCTGGTCCTTTTACCACTTCTACTTTACAGCAAACTTCATCAAGTAAACTGGGTTTTGGAGCCTCTAGAACAATGCAAATCGCCCAAAGACTTTATCAAGGTGTTGATATTGATGGAGAAACTGTTGGATTAATTACTTATATGCGTACAGATGGTACTAATATATCAAAAGACGCTGTAGCTACTTTTAGAGATTTCATTACTCAAAACTATGGTGAAACATATTTGCCACCATCCCCTTTAAATTATTCAGGCAAAAAGGCAAAAAATGCGCAAGAAGCTCATGAAGCTATCAGACCAACAGAAATTGGTAGAGTTCCTGAAGATAT
>CACASS010000040.1 GCA_902535275.1 uncultured Pelagibacteraceae bacterium | reverse complement strand
CAATATTCCTACTAGAATTAGAACTGTGATATCAGCAGATTTTGATAATGACGGCTATGATGAAATATTCATGAATAATATTGGTGAACCAAATAAATTATTTAAAATAAAAGAAAATGGATTTTTTGAAGAGATAAAAATTCAAAACGCTTACGAGTCTAACGGATTAGGAACAGGAGCAGCAGTTGCAGATATTGATGATGATGGAATTTTAGAATTATTAGTTTCTCATGGAGAATCTGGCATGCAACCACTAACAATGTATAAGGCAGACATTAAAAAAAACTTTAATTATATAAGAATTAAACCATTAAATAAGCATGGTGCACCTGCAAGAGGAGCAACAGTTATACTCAACTCAAACCTAAGAAATCACGCTAAAACCATTGATGCTGGTTCTGGATATTTATGTCAAATGGAACCCGTAGCTCATTATGGTATTAGAGACAGTGAAAAAAATATTTCAGTAAAAATAGTTTGGACTGATGGTTCTTCACAGTTAATAGAAATAAATGAACTTAATAAAACAATAGAAGTAAATCAAAAAAAATAGGACAATAACACTCAATTCAATAAGTAAACTAATTAAAGTATTCTGAGCTCTAAGTCATGAAAAAAATAAAATACTTTACAATTTTCTTTCTACTAACAACTTTTAGTTTAATTAAACCAACATACTCAAATCAATTTAATTATTATGCTGATTTAGTAAAAGATTGGCCAAAAATTTTTCCCGATCAAAATAGGAATGCTGCAGGTCCAAAATTTTTCAAACATATTTTAACAAAAGAAATCACTTACCAAGATTTTATAGAATACAATAAGTTATATTGTGCTGTATCAGGATCATTGATTGATCCAAATAGCAAACCAGAATTTGTTTATCTTAAAAATGCTGAAAATGACGAGAAAATATGTGGATTTTATCATAAGTGTTGTTATCCATGCTCATGTGATTTGATGAAATACTCTAAAGTAAAAAAAATGAAATATACTTTTACAGACGGTGAAAAAGAATTTTTTGTTCTCACAATAAAAAATCCCTGTGGTAAAAAAGATTTTCCAAGAGAAGTAAATAAGGATTATTTTTGTGATGGAAATAAACTCGATAATAATCAAGTATTTGTATTAGATGAGAGACTAGTAATTGGTTTATTTCATAACGCCACAAAATGTAATTCTCAAAGTATTGCAGCTATTGATAGTCATGAAGTCACCGGACAATACTGCGAACTAAGAAATAATGCTCCCCTTGAGGAAGTGCAAGGTGGTATGGGAGATATATTTATAAGATTAGCAAAAGATAATTAAATTATTCCAATTCCTTCTTTATAAAAATAGGCACCGAGAATTAGAATTGCTAAAACATAAATAATACCAAAAATTGTATATTTGATTTTTTTTTTCATCTAATTTTTCCAAAAACTTTTTGCTTTTTTAAAGAATTTTTTAATACTTGGATTTGATTTTTCATTTTCAATTTCTCTAAATTTTTCAAGTAACTCTTTTTGTTCTTTATTTAAAGATACTGGTACCTCAGTGTTCACTTGAACATAAAGATCACCATAATCATTTCCTCTCATTAATGGCATTCCTTTTTCTCTTAATCTAAATTGTTTACCACTTTGCGTTCCAGCTGGGATTTTTATCTTTGCTTTTCCACCATCGATAGTAGGTATTTTTAATTCAGTTCCAAGTGCTGCATCTGCTATTGATATTGGGCATTCAAAAAATAAATTTTCTTCAGATCTTTTGAAAAGTTCGTGAGAATTAACATTAATAAATAAATAAAGATCACCGTTACTAGCTCCCCTGGAACCTGCTTCCCCTTTACCAGATAATCTGATTCTAGTTCCATCGTCTACTCCTTTAGGAATAGTCACAGAAAGGCGCTTACTTGCTTGTTTTTTACCTTGACCACCACAACTTGTGCAAGGATCGGTTATTTGTTCGCCTGAACCAGCACATTGAGGGCATGTTTGTTGAACAGTGAAAAAACCTTGGCTAGAACGAACTTGTCCATGGCCCCCACACATAGAGCATGTACTTGCACTTTGACCTGGTTTAGATCCTGAACCACTACAAGTATCGCATCTATCAGATGTTGAGAATTTAATATCTTGCTTCTTTCCAGCATAAGCTTCTTCTAGGCTTATAGATAGATCATATCTTAAATCAGAGCCACGGTTATTAGATCTTCTTGATCTTCTTCCACCACCACCAAAACCTTCACCAAAAAAGTCTTCAAAGATATCTGAAAAAGAGCCAGAAAAGTCAAAATTTCCAAAACCACCTCTTCCACCTCCTCCACCATTTTCAAATGCAGCGTGACCAAAATTATCATAATTTTGTTTTCTCTCTGAATTTGATAGAACGTGATAAGCTTCTGAGGCTTCTTTAAATTTTTCCTCTGCTCCTTTGTCACCTTTATTTTTATCGGGATGATATTTTACAGCTTGTTTTCTATAAGCTGCTTTAATTTGGTCGGGACCTGCACTTTTTTCAACACCCAAGACATCGTAATAATCTCTTTTTGCCATAACTAGTTATAGACAAATGGTTGCTAATTTAGGCGCTTTTTTCTTTATCGTCTTTTACTTCTTCAAAGTCTGCATCAACAACATTATCGTCTTTTTTCCCTTCATCCTTTGCATCTTTAGGTGCATCACCAGGTTTTGTACTTTGTTGTGATTTGTAAATAGCTTCTCCTAATTTCATTGAAGCTTGAACCAAATCTTGAGTTTTCTTTTTAATTTCTTCAACATCAGTTCCTTTTAATGCATTTCTTACATTAGCAGATGCATCTTCAATAGCTTTCTTATCTGCATCAGAAACTTTACTACCATGCTCTTTTAAATTCTTTTCAGTAGAATGAAGTAGCGTATCAGCTTGGTTTCTCGCATCTACAGCTTCTCTTTTCTTTTTGTCAGCTTCTTTATTTGTCTCAGCATCCTTAACCATTTGGTTTATTTCTTCATCACTTAAACCACCAGATGCTTGAATTTGAATCTTTTGCTCCTTGCCAGTCCCTTTATCTTTTGCAGAAACATTTACTATTCCATTTGCATCAATATCAAAAGTTACTTCAATTTGAGGAACCCCCCTAGGAGCAGGAGCTATACCCACTAGTTCGAAATTACCTAAAACTTTATTGTCAGAGGCCATATCTCTTTCACCTTGTAAAACTCTAATTGAAACTGCAGGTTGGTTGTCTTCTGCTGTTGAAAAAACCTGACTTTTCTTAGTTGGTATTGTTGTATTTTTATCTATCAATTTAGTTGAAACTCCACCTAAAGTTTCTATTCCTAGAGATAATGGTGTAACATCTAATAATAGTACGTCTTTAACATCTCCTTGCAATACTCCAGCCTGGATGGCAGCACCCATTGCAACAACTTCATCAGGATTTACAGATTTGTTTGGTTCTTTTCCAAAGAAATTTTTAACTTCCTCTATTACTTTTGGCATTCTAGTCATTCCACCAACAAGTATTATTTCATCAATTTCGCTTGCACTTAAACCAGCATCCTTAAGAGCTGTCTCACAAGGTGGAATTGTTCTAGAAATAAGATCTTCAACAAGAGCCTCTAACTTGGCTCTAGTCATTTTCATATTAATATGTTTTGGACCTGTTTTATCTGCTGTAATAAATGGTAAATTTATCTCAGTTTGAGCAGCAGATGATAATTCAATTTTTGCTTTCTCTGCAGCTTCCTTAAGTCTTTGTAACGCTAGTTTATCAGATTTTAAATCTATACCATTTTCTTTTTTAAATTCAGTTAATAAGTATTCAACAATTGTGTTATCAAAATCCTCACCACCTAAAAAAGTATCACCATTCGTAGATTTAACTTCAAATACTCCATCTCCTAGTTCAAGTATGGAAACATCAAAAGTACCACCACCTAAATCATACACTGCAATTTTGTTACTTTTCTTTTTGTCTAATCCATAAGCAAGTGCCGCTGCTGTTGGTTCATTAATAATTCTTAAAACTTCTAAACCTGCAATTTTACCAGCATCTTTAGTAGCTTGTCTTTGTGCATCATTAAAATAAGCTGGAACAGTAATTACAGCTTGAGATACCTCCTGGCCTAAATATTTTTCAGCAGTCTCTTTCATTTTTTGAAGGGTAAAAGCAGAAATTTGAGATGGAGAATATTTGTTACCTTTAGCTTCTATCCAAGCATCTCCTTTTTCAGAATTAACAATTTTAAATGGTGCAGTCTCAACATCTTTTTTAACTGAAGGATCATCAAAATTTCTTCCAATTAATCTTTTAACAGCAAATATTGTATTTTCTGGATTGGTTACTGCTTGTCTTTTTGCAGGTTGCCCAATTAATTTCTCATCGTTATCAGAAAATGCAACTACAGAAGGTGTTGTTCTTGCACCTTCAGCATTTTCTAAAACTTTGGCTTGTGTACCTTCCATGACTGATACACATGAGTTTGTTGTTCCTAAATCTATTCCTATTACTTTGCTCATAATTTAATACCTTTCCGTCATATAAGTGCTAATTGTTAGACTACAACCGTCTAAAAAATTTAAATTTTGGCTGTTTTTATTGGTTTTTTTCATTTTTTTGGTCTTCTTTTTGCTCCTCTTTTGTTTTTTTCTTTGAAACACCAACCAATGAAGGCCTCAATAATCTTTCTTTCATCATAAATCCTTTTTGTATTTCTTGAACGATTGTTCCAGGTTCTTTAGTATCATCCTCAACTTCCATCATTGCTTGATGAAGATTTGGGTCAAGTTTTTCATTAATTGACTTTATAGGCTCAATATTATTCTTTTTGAATATTGAAAGCATATCATTATTTATAATATCTAAATGCTCTACGATTTTTTTAAGTGCATCTGTGTTCTTTAATTTTTCATCATTTTCTAATGCAGTTTTTGATCTCTGTAAATTATCTAACAAGTTTAATGCCTCTTTTGCAAAAGAATATCCACCGTATTCGTATGCATCGTCTCTTTCTTTTTCAAACCTTCGTCTCTGATTTTCCATCTCTGCAAATGTTCTTGCTAGCTTATCTTTGAGTGATTCTAATTCTTCTTCTGGGGTAAGTTTTTTTTCCTCTTTTTTTTCTGACTCTAAATCTTTATCTTCACTTTCTTTATTCACATCATCATTTTCTGCTGTTTGAGTATTTAGCTCATCTTTCTCAAGAACACTTTCGCCTATGTTTTCTTTTAATTCTTCCTTATCCATATTGTTTATATGGTTAGAAAAAGTATAATTTCTAGATGCATAAAAAAAAAATTAAAGAGATATTCATTGGCTCAAATAATAAAGGAAAACTAAAGGAAATAGCTGATCTTTTGCCTAAAAGTTTAAAAATTTACTCAAATTTAGACTACAAAATACAGAGCCCTATAGAAACTGGCAATACTTTTCAAAAAAATTCACTATTAAAAGCAAAATATTTTTCAAAAAAAACTAATAAAATATGTTTATCTGATGATTCAGGTATTGAGATTGACATTTTAGGCAAAGCACCAGGAGTGTATTCAGCAGATTGGTCTGGAAAAAAAAGAAATTTTAATTTAGCTATTAGAAAAGTTTATAAGGAAATTTTTAAAAAGGATAAAAATTGGAAAAAAAAGAAAATTACTGCAAGATTTATTTGTGTTCTAACTATTTTTTGGCCAAATGGTAAATTTATAAGTAAAACCGGTAAAATTGAGGGACGAATATCTAAATCTAGTAAAGGAAAAAATGGGTTTGGATATGACCCAATTTTTATTCCTAAAAGAAAAAGATTAACCTTTGGTGAAATGGACCCTGAGATAAAATATGGAATAGATCATCGTTTTGAGGCATTTAAAAAAAATTAAAAAATTTTTCTAAATTTATTATTCTCAATAATGTAAAAATTTAGTTGATGTGTAACAGTATT
>CACASS010000039.1 GCA_902535275.1 uncultured Pelagibacteraceae bacterium | reverse complement strand
TCTAATTCCTGATAAAGATCCAAAGTATATTTTCTTAACTTTGTAATGGTAGATGAAGCTCCTAATTGACCCATTAAACCAGCTGCATGCCATGTAGTTCCAGATGTTAATTGGTCTCTCTCTAATAGAACTACATCTTTCCAGCCAAACTTAGCTAGATGATATGCACACGAGGTTCCAGCTACGCCGCCTCCAATAACTACAACTTTAGTGCTTCTGGGTAAATCTTTATCCATGAATATATTTTTAAAGTATAATAATACTTAAAAACAAACAATGTGGTCAATGTGAATTGGTCGTTTAATACCAAATTTTTCGTCTATTTCATGCTGGTGAATATGGTGTGAATGAACAAATACAGGAATTTGTAACTCGCTTGGTGTTTTTAAAGTATAAATAAAATTTGTTCCTCTAAATTTACGATCAACGACTTCTAATTTTAAATTACTTTTATCATCATGTTCTAAATCTTCTGGCTGTAATAAAAGTTTTACCTCTGACCCATTTGGATAGTGTTTAACAAAATTACCTTTAATTGTTCCAAGATCATTATTTTCTAAACTATTTTCGCTTGTAACTTTTGCAGGAATTAAAATTCCTCTATTTAAAAAATTTACAACTTCTACTGAATTAGGAAAATGATAAACATTATAAGGATCATCAAATTGTTTAAGTTGTTTATTTAATATTATTCCACATTTACTTCCTAGGTAAAACGCTTCGTAAGAGTCGTGTGTTACAATTATAGTTGTTATTTTAGATTTACTTAATAATTGTTTTAATTCGACTTGAATTTCTTCTTTAAAACTTTGGTCAACATTGGATAAAGGCTCGTCTAATAATAATAAGTCTGGATTCGAAACTAAAGCTCTTGCTAGTGACGATCTTTGCGCTTCACCGGCACTTATCTCATGTGGATATTTATTTAATATTTTTTTTAGATTTAAAAATTCTACTATTTCTTTTGCATTTATTTTAGTTTTTTTTTTATTTTTTTTTTCTGTTCCAATTAATATATTTTTTTCGACATTGTAATGTGGAAATAAACTATTGTCTTGAAAGGCAAGTGAAATATTTCGATCCTCTGGCTCAATGTGAATTTTTTTTGAAGATATAGTTTTATTATTGATAATTATAGAACCATTATTAATCTTTTCTAATCCAGCGATTGTTCTTAAAATTGTAGTTTTTCCTATTCCTGAAGGTCCTAGAAGACAAATAATGTCTCCTTCGTTTTGAACTGAAAAAGATACATTTTTTACTTTTGTTTTTCCACCTGCTTTGAAATCAACATTATTTATTTCTAAAAAGTTATTAGCCATTATTCTCTTTTAAAATATAATTTGAAGTTATTGTAATAAAAAAAGCAGCAATTAAAATTAAAAATAATGATGGTACTGCTGCTGCTTCAAGCATATCCTCTGAGGCTGAGATATAAGCGGTAGTTGCGAATGTTTCAAAATTAAACGGGCGTAGAACCAAGGTAATTGGTAATTCTCTAATTATTTCAAGAGATATTAAAATAACTACAAATAACAATGAATTTCTTAAATATGGTACATGAATATTCATAAACGTTTTTCTTTTTGAATAGCCAAGGAGGTATGCACTCTCATCAACTGAAACATTTATTTTTTCATATCCTGATTTTATTCCATTAAAAGCAAGTGAGTAAAAACGAACAAAATAAACAATAACTAAACCTAAAATAGATCCAATAAATAATTTTTTAATTGATAAAAAGCCTAATGATTTAATTATATTTTCATCAAACCAGGCAATAAAAGTTATAAAAGCAACGGCTAAAATAACACCTGGTATAGCATAACCTGAAATCGACAATGTGGATAAAAAATTTAATGTTTTATTTCTCGAAACTCGATTTCCATAATTAGAAATTAAAGCAAACATTATTAGAACCAAGCTTGATAATCCTACTAAATAAAGTGTATTTAATAAAAGATTTATTACATTTATGTCAAAGAAATTTTCAGGAAATTTTATTGTCCAATAAAGCATTTGCCCTAATGGAAATAGAAAACTTAGAAAGAACAATAAAAAACAAAACAAAAATGCAAAAAAAGAATTTGTTCCAGAAAGTTTTATTTTTTCTTTTTGTTTAAAACCGCCTCTTGTATCCAAGTGATATTTCGCTTTTTTTCTAGATAGATTTTCAGTCAGAAAAAGAATAAATATAAATAACAATAGAAAAAATGAAATTCTATTAGCAAAAGCTAGATCATCAAAAGTTATCCAAGCATTATATATACCTGTTGTTAGTGTATTAACTGAAAAAAAGTCTACTGCCCCAAACTCTGCTAATGTTTCCATTGCAACTAAAGAGAGGCCAGCAACTATTGCAGGTCTAGCGGCTGGTAATATTATTGAATAAAAAGATTTAAATTTTGAAAAACCTAAATTTCTTCCAAGGTCTATTAAATTTTGTGATTGATATAAAAAAGAAGATCTTGCAAGAATATAAACATAGGCATAAAGAGAAAATGAAATAGATAATATTAAACCAAACATTCCATCAAACTTTGGTATACTTTTATTGTACTCACCATCACCAAATAAAGTCTTTAATATTGTAAATGCAGTGCCATAATTGTCAAAAAATGCAAATAATGAATATGCATAAATATAGGGTGGTATAGCAAAAGATAAAATTAATGCCCATTTAAAGAAGTTAACACCTGGGAATTTGTAAAAAGAGACTACGTAAGCAGATCCAACACCTAGAAAAAAAGTTAGTATTAAGACACCAACTAAAAGTGATAAAGAATTAAAAATATATTCAAACAAAAAAGTTTTTTTAAGTATGTCAAAATATCGAGAAGTATCCTCAAAAAAGCTTAAAGAAACTGTCAAAATAGGGATTATAACAAGTAAGGAAATAAGCAGAGAACTTAAAAACCAGATATTAAATTTGTTTGAAAACATAGAGATAATTGTAGTTTAAATGACCCATATAGTCTCTTTAAATATTTTTAAAAGTGCCTACGAAGGATGCATAGGCACTTTAATTAAGAAAAGTCAGATATTGAATACCTTTGAAATGTGCGGAAAATCTTTAGTACTTATCTCTGATAATTTCCTTTTATTTATTCTTTTGTTAATTTTTTTACACTCCTCAGCACATGGTACGCATGCATTGGCTGATTTATTTAAATTAACTTCAGACATAAATTTTTTTTTAACTTTCAATGTTACTTCCAACCAGCAGCTGTCATTACCTCTAGGGCATCAGCTTGCTTTGCTCCATAACTAGCAACACTTGTTGTTAGATCTTGTTTAAAATCTAAACCTAAGTTGTTTACTACCAATGGACTTGGTGAAACTCCAGCTATCATTGGAAACTCAAACGTATTATTTGTAAAGTGTTCTTGAGCTTCTGGTGATAATAAGAAATCAACAAGTGCAATTGCATTAGTTTTATTGGGCGCTCCTTTAACTAAAGCTGCACAACTTATATTCATGTGTGTTCCTCTATCATTCTGATTAGGGAAAAAAGCTTTAACTTTTTTTGCAGCTTCTTGTTGTTCAGGTCCTTTATTACCAGATAACATCAAAGCTAAGTAATAAGTATTTGCAACAGCAATATCAGCTTCTCCTGCTGCTACAGCCATAATTTGTGCTCTATCATTTCCTTTTGGATCTCTTGCCATGTTTGCAACAACTCCTTTAGCCCACTCACCTGCAGCTTTTTTTCCATTATTTTTAACTAATGAAGCTACAAGAGATTTATTATAAATGTTGCTAGAGGCTCTAATTGCAATTCTGCCTTTCCATTTTGGATCAGCTAAACTTTCATAAGTTAACCCTGATAACTCAGCACCACTTACTCTTTCTGGTGAGTAGTAAACAATTCTTGCTCTTTTTGCTACTCCAACCCAGTGTGTAGTTCTAAAACTTTTTGGTACAGATGATTTAATTGTAGATGAAACTAATCCTGATTGAGTCATTCCTTTTGCTTTAAAAGCTCCACATCTTCCAGCGTCAGCTGTTATATAAAGATCAGCAGCAGAATCGGCTCCTTCTTCGATCATTCTTTTTTCTAAAGCACCAGCTTTACCATTGATTAAGTTTACTTTAATTCCTGTTGCCGTTGTAAATTTACTATATAGTTCTGCATCAGCTTTATAATGTCTTGCATTAAAAATATTTACCTCATTTGCTATTGCAAAGGACGATGCAAATAAGGATAAGATTAATGCGGAAATTGTCATTTTTTTCATATATCTCTCTCTTTTAGTTTTTATTAGTTATAATGATTTTGATAACTATTCGCAATGATAATGATTATCAATCGCATTAATGACGCACTTAACGTTGATATTATTGATATTTTAAGACTTAAATTCTGAGATTTTACTATAAAGAAAGTTTCTGAAGGTTGTCACTCTAGCTACATTTTTCAAAGATTCTGGAAAGACAAAGTGAGCCTCTGTTATCGGACCCTCAACACTTGGTAGAACTTTAATTACATTTCGAGATAAAGAAACTAAATAATCTGGAAGAGCCGCAAGGCCTACACCACTTTCGACTGCTAACAGTAAACCCATAACGCTATTTACTTTCATAACAGGTTTTCTTTTTTTATTATCTTTTATACCAAGTTTTAATGCCCAATCTGGGTTAAACACTGGTGATGGAGCTCCTCTACCAAATGATATAAAGTTATGCTTGCTTAAATCATTAATAGATTTAGGCATACCATGTTTTTCAAGATACTTATTTGAGCCATATATATGGTAATTTATATCCATTAGTTTTCTTTGAATATAATTAAGTTGTTTTGGTCTTCTCATAAATATTCCAATATCGGCTTGTCTTGTGCTTAAATCTAACTCTTTATCGTCAAAAATTAATTCTATTTCAATTTCTGGATTTAATTGCATAAACTCTTGAATTCTCGGTGTTAACCAGTGGGTACCAAAACTTCTAACAGTTGTAATTGTTAGTTTTCCGGTTGGTTTATGTTTTTGATCCCCTAAAGTTGTTTCTACCTCTTTAAGTTTACTGATAACTTCATGTGCAGTTTTATAAACATATTCTCCATTTTCAGTTAAAGTTAATCCTCTTGCATGTCTTTCAAATAACTTTACTTTTAAATCTTCTTCTAAAGATTGAATTTGTCTACTAATTGCAGATTGGCTTAGATTTAGAATTACAGTAGCGCTTGTAAAACTACCGGCTTCAGCTACTGCATGAAAAATTTTTAATTTATCCCAATCCATTATTTATTTACATCCACTAGAATTCTATTTTTCAATTTTCCTTCGAGCATTTCCGGAAATACAGTCAATAGTTCCTCAAGCCCAACTATTTTAATTGATTTTTCGATAATACTAAAATCTACTAAATTTGGTACTTCGCCCCATACAAATTCTTTTCGTTTGTTGCTTACATTAACTGAGTCTACGCCCCATAGTTTTACAGCTCTGATATAAAAAGGAACTACAGAAGTATTTAATTTGTTAGTTCCACTTGCATTACCACAGACAGCTACAATTCCTTTTAATCTTGTTTGAGATATTGCATTTGCTAAAATATTTCCACCAACAGTGTCAACAACACCATCCCAAGTACCTTTGCCAATTAATCTTGGCTCACCTTCAAATTCTTTACGATCTAAAACAGTTTTTGCTCCTAATTCTTTTAAATAATCAGCTTTTTCTGGTTTTCCAGTGATTGCGGTTACATTGCATCCCATTTTAGATAAAATATTTACAGCAACCATCCCTACTCCACCTGTTGAACCTGTTACAAGAACATCATTAACTTTACTTTGAAGTAATAATTCTTCTTTTGCTTTAACGGCAAAGGCACACAACATTGCAGTAAAACCTGCTGTTCCCATCATCATTGCTTGCTTTAAATCAATACCTGAAGGTTTCTTGATCAGAAATTCTTTTTTAACTCTTGCATATTGAGAAAAACCTCCATGAAATAATTCTCCAACTCTGCAACCTGTAAG
>CACASS010000038.1 GCA_902535275.1 uncultured Pelagibacteraceae bacterium | reverse complement strand
ATCAATGGCAGATCTTAAAGGTAAATCTTTTGGTTGGGCTGACCCTAACTCTACATCAGGTTTTTTAATTCCTTCAATTGAATTAAAGGCTATGGGTATGGACCCAGATACATATTTTTCAAAAACACAATTTTCTGGTGGGCATGAAAACAATGTATTAGCGGTAATGAATGGTGATGTTGATGCTGGTGTAACATGGGTATCTGGTGTTGGTAGCTGGGAAGAAGGATATTCGTCAGGGAATTTAAGAAAAATGGTTGATAAAGGGATTTTAAATATGGACGACATTGTTCAAATTTGGTCTTCAAAATTAATTCCTAATGGTCCAATTGTGATGCCTACTTTTTTACCTGTTAGAGCACACCAAGTAATGATTGGTTTAAAGCAATGGATACACGAGAACGATCCAAAATGTAGCGAAAACGTTGCAAACGGGATTGTAAAAAAATGGGTTCCGGTGGATCATTCTTTTTACGAGTCAGTTGTAGCTGCAAGAAAAGCTAAAATTGAAGCGCAAAAAAATAATTAATTAAACCTCCTATAATCAGAGGCAAAGACTGTAAATCTTTGCCTCTGATTTATTTTTTAAAAATTATGACAAAAGCCTTACCTGCCAACCTAGAACAAATTGAAGTTAATTTAAAAAAATTAACAAACCAGAGAACTAGGTCCTCGCTACTTGGAATTGCAATTCTAATATTAATTTTTTTTGGTGGTACCTTGGTATCGTTAGAAGCAAATGCAGGGTCTTTTGGAAGAGGTATAGCTAATTTTTTTAACTACCCTAGAGATTTATTTGTAGACACTTTTGAGATGGGATGGAAATATTGGCCAAGAGTTATTAAGTATATTCCTGAATTAATTATTACTTTAAATATTGCTTTATTTTCAACTTCGATCGGATTTGTTTTGGCAGTTATTTTTGCAATCTTCTCTAGTAGAAATTTAATAAGAAATAAAAGAGTTATTCAATTTACAAAATTTTTTATGGATGTGACAAGATCATTTCCAACATTAATAATAGCAATGGTGTTTTTATATTTGATGGGTAAATCATCTTTACCAGCAGTGATTGCTATTACGATACACACTGCTGGAGCACTTGGTAAATTATTTACTGAGGCTATAGAAAATTGTGATGGAAAACCTATTGAAGGTTTAAGTTCTGTTGGTGCAACTTGGACACAGAAGATAAGATTTTCAGTTCTTCCCCAGGTACTACCTTTGTTTTTAAGTTATGGAATATTGAGGTTAGAAATTAATGTTAGAGAATCTACAATATTAGGTTTTGTTGGTGCAGGTGGAATTGGAGAAATGTTAGCAGCTTTAATACAATGGAATTATGGAGCTGATGTTTTAGCGTGTATGTTCTTACTGGTTGGTACGATAATTGCATTAGATTATTTGTCTGCATATTGGAGACATAAATTAATTGGAGCAAATCAATGAGTTCTAGTTTAGCTATTCAAAGAGAAAATATTCGTAAATTATTTCCTGACACATTCAATCAAGCTAGAAAAAGTAGATTAAGAGGCCAAATAATTTTTTTTCTCGTCTTAGTATATTTAATAGTAGGTTTTTTTACTTTAGATGTTGTTGATATCCCAAAAAAATGGAAACCACAAAATGCTGCTATGTTTGTCTTAGACACATATGCACACAAAGATCATGTAACAATGAAATGGGAAAATCATGAGGATATTAAAATAGCTTTTGAAGGAAATTATAGAAGTGTTTATGGAAGAGATAATCTTGATAAATCAATTCCAGATTGGTTTTATAAAAATTCTGATAATGTTGGCAATGTAGTTGAGTTTAATAATAAAGGTAAGGCAATATTATACAAAGATAAAGTCGAGATTGTAAATTTTCCAAAATATGAGAGAGATTTTACCATAAAATTAAATTCTAATGGTAAACCTTACCTTGTAGGTTCAGAGGATTTGGTCATAGAAGATTTAAAAGGTTTTAGAATCACAGAAAATAGAGTTGAATTTAGACCAACTTTGTATGAGAGAATTCAAGTATATCCAAAAAAAGTTGAAATTCATCGTTACAGTATCGGATGGAAATATTTTTGGTTTGATTTCTCAAGTCCGTTAGAACCATATACCTTTTTCGAAGCATTAGGTTTGACTTTTTCTAAAGAAAGAGTTGTTCCTGAAATGTCTAATTTAAAACTTTTCTTAACAGAGATTAAGGATAATGAAGCATTTATGCACGGTAGAGTTTGGTGGGCAATGCTCGAAACAATAGTTATGGCTGTACTTGGGACAATGTTTGCTACGGTAATGGCTCTGCCCTTGTCATTCCTTGCTGCATACAACGTTACACCTATTAAAGCTCTAAGATTTACGTTAAGAAGATTATTTGATACTTTAAGAGGAATAGACTTTTTAATTTGGAGTTTAATATTTTTAAGAGCTTTTGGTCCAGGACCCTTCACTGGTATTTTTGCGATTGGTTTTACTGATACAGGTACTTTAGGTAAATTATATTCTGAAGCAATTGAAAATACTGAGAAGAAACAACAAGAAGGAGTTAAATCTACAGGGGCTAGCAAATTTCTACAACATAGATTTGGTATAATTCCTCAAATACTTCCAATTTTTGTATCTCAATCCTTATACTATTTAGAGTCAAATACTAGAGGAGCCGTAATAATAGGTGCAATGGGCGCAGGAGGAATTGGTTTACAATTTTTAGGTGCACTAGGTACTGGAAATGATTTTGAAAATGTCGCCTACATGGCAATATTAGTTTTGGCTGTAGTAATATTTATGGATAGATTATCTGCTTGGCTTAGAAGAATATTAATTGGATCAGATCAATTAATTGTAAGGTAAATAGAAAAAATACCTTTATCAAAAATTTTTCTAGAAATTTTAATTTAAGAATTTAAAAAGATAAAAATCAATCTTTCCAGAATTTCCACCAAGGTTTTTCTTCCTTTGTTATCTCATTATTGTCAACAACAACTTTAGTTATAGATGGATCCTCTCCATCTACTAATCCTGCTCTAGCAGTTGTTTTAGCGTCTTCTAATTTTAGTTTTGCCTCAAAAACTCTGTTTTCATTACACAATTTCATGCCCTCTTTCATTAATGCTTCTGCCTCAGATGCTTTTTCGGGACTAGATCTTGAAATATCATTTTTAACAGTGGCTCTTAACATAAGTACGCCAGGGTCTTCACAATTCCCTATTTCATTTTTAAATGTATCCTCAGTATTTTGTGAATAACTACTGCCGGCTTGTTGCTCTGTTATTTTAGCATGATTGTCAGCTTGAGTAATAGAAATTGTGGATAAAGTTAATATAAATGAGATTAAGATTTTATTCATAATAATCTATTAACTTACTTTTGTTAAAAAAATGTTAAAGAAATAAAAAAATTTGTGAAATATTTGTCTGCATTTTTAATAGGTATATCAGTTACCTTTTGTTACAGCAGTTGTATGTATCTGTTCTCAGCGTTGTTGCTAACTTGGGAAAATGAACTTAGTATCTCAAGGAATAATTTAACCTTTATTTATTCTCTAGGCTTAGTTGTGCATAGTTTACTTTTACCTTTTCTAGGTAAGATTGTAGATAGAAATCTAAGTTTTCCAATGATGTGGACCAGTCCTATACTGTTAGGACTAAGTGTAATTTATCTTTCATCAGTAGATACATATGGTGGATTTTTACTTGCTTGGATACTTGTCAGTGCAACCTCGGGTGGCTGTCTTTATACGATGCTTTTTAGTGTCATTACTATTAATTTAAAATCAAAGGCCAAAACATCTATTGCAATAATTACTTTATTTGCTGGATTTGCAAGCACATACACATTTCCTACTGCTACTTATTTAACAGAACAATATGACTGGAGGTTTACTGTATTTATTTTTGGAATATTAAATATATTGATTAGTTCACCAGCTAATTATTTTGGTTTCAAAAATATAATTATAAAAGAATTTAAAAAAATTGAAAAGAAAACAGATCAAAATCCAAAGCTTAAAATAATACTTAAAGATTATAGATTTTGGTTATTTAGTTTTTCATTGTTTGTTATTGGATTTAATATTGGTGCTATTACAACTCATGTAATTCCAATGTTGCAGGAAAAAGGGATGAGTCTATCCCAAGCTGTATTGACAGCATCTCTGTTTGGACCAGGACAAGTAATAGGTAGAATTTTAGTTATGATATATGGAGGTGATAAGTCAAATTTAAAATTATTTGTAATTTGTTTTTACTCGATGGTAGTTGGAATGATATTTTTATACTTTATAAATATTAATCATTACTTAGCATTTTTATTTGTTTTATTTAATAGTTCAGCATATGGCAGTATGGCTATTTTAAAACCTTTGGTTCAAAATGATACTTTTGGCCAAAAAAACTTTGGCAATATTCATGGTATTTTAGCTTTGCAATATATGATTGGTAGTATTGCTGGTCCATGGATTGGTTCGTTGGTATGGAATGTAGGAGGATATGATTTGTTAATATTAGTATTTTTTGTTTTAGCAATATTTGGTAACTCGACAGCAATTTTTTTAAACAAAAAAAAGTTTATTTAAAGCTTCTCTCTACGTGTTTGTAAAAATAATTTATATTTGGAATTTCTAAATTTTCAATTTTAGCAAGATCATCATATTTTCTTAATCTAACTGCATCTTGCATAAAAGGTTGTTTAATAAATTCGTTTGCTTCCTCTTTGGAAAAACTTCCTCCTTGGACATCTAAACTTCGTTTTGAAGCAATAGATAAAGACTCATAATAACCTTTTTCACAATAAACCAAATATCTTTTAGCCGGAACATGTCCTTTAATTAATATTGTAACATCTTCTGGAAAAAATCTAGAAAGAAAAAGAGATCCTGAATTTTCATGCTTTTTATCTATTCCTTTTTTTATGGCTTCTTTGTCATTATTAATTAAGTGACCAATATCATGGAATAGGGCTGCAGTAATAAAAAAATGGTTTTCATTATTTTTTTTTGCCAATAATGCGCATTGAATTGCATGTTCTAGTTGTGAAACTTTTTCATTTCCATATTGTTTGTCTGATCCAATTTCTTCTATAATTTTAAATAAATTGGCAATATTTGACATATTATCCATCATATTCTTTTAAATTAAAAATGTTTCAGTTTTATTACAATTTAGATTTAGTACTCATTAAGTATAGAAAAAATATTTTATAGTAATAAAAGTTAAAAATGAAAAAACTTTTATTTGTTTGTACTGGCAATTCTCACAGAAGCATATTGGCCGAAAGTGTAGTTAATAAATTTCATAAAAATAAATTTATTGGTTACAGTGCGGGTAGCAAACCATCTGGAATAATTAATAAATATGTCATTAAGTATCTAAATGAAAATAATTTTGATACAAAAAATCTGTCATCAAAAAACTTCAACAAATTCTTGAATGAGAAAACAACCTTTGATCAGGTATTTACTGTATGTAACAATGCTAGTAATGAAGTTTGTCCAGTCTGGCCATCCCCTGAAAAAATAGTTCATTGGGATATTGAAGATCCTGTTTATATCATTAATGAGTTAGAGAAGAGTGATAAACCAAATAAAGAAGAGCTGATTTCAACAGAAATACATAAAACTTATTCCAATTTAGAAACAAGAATTAATGATTGGATAAAAAATTATGAAATATAGTAAGTTTTTTCTTGGAGAGTTTATTGGTAGTTGTTTCCTTGTAATGATTATTGTTGGCTCAGGAATAATGGCTGAAAATCTTACAAATGACACAGGTATTATGCTTTTAGCCAATACTATAGCAACTGGCGCAGGACTTTTTGTGCTAATAACTGTTTTTAGTGATGTTTCAGGAGCACATTTTAATCCATTTGTAAGTCTAGCAATGTTTCTTACAAAAAAATTAAAAGGAAATTTATTACCCACATATATATCTGCGCAAATTTTAGGTTGTTTGTTAGGTGTAGCACTTGCCAATTTCTTTTTCGAACATCAAATTTTTGAATTATCAACAAAATCAAGGGACGGAATAAATATATTTACATCTGAAATTGTAGCAACATTTGGATTGATACTGATAATTTTTGGATCATTAAAGAAAGGAAGTGTGGTAGTGGCCTCATGTGTAGCTTTTTATATCACTGCTGGTTATTGGTTTACATCATCTACATCATTTGCAAATCCTGCTGTAGCAATAGCGAGAACATTTACAGAAAGTTTTACTGGAATTAATTATATGTATACTCCAGTTTATATATTAGCAGAAATTATCGGTGCACTTTTTGCTGTATTTGTGGCTAAAAAAATGCTTTTCAATAACAGGACA
>CACASS010000037.1 GCA_902535275.1 uncultured Pelagibacteraceae bacterium | reverse complement strand
AGCAAAAAATAAACTGCTATCTTCTTCAAGGGGTGGAATACACATTGTACCAATTATATCTAAGTCTAGACTTTTAGAAAAATTATAAAACTCAATCAAATTATCTTTCATTATCCCTGATTTTTGATTTTCCTCTCCAAGATTTATTTGTATAAAAATTTTAGGTCTTATATTTTGTTTTTTTTGCTCGTCTGCTATTTTTTTAGCCAGTTTTTCACTATCCAAAGAATGTATGTAATCAAATATTTTTAATGCGTATTTAACTTTATTTGTCTGTAATTTTCCAATTAAATGTAATTTTACATTATTATTTTGTTTTTTTACATCTGTCCATTTTTCTATGGCTTCTTGAACTTTATTTTCACCAAAATCTAAATGACCATATTCAACTAATGGTAAAATACTTTCAATTTTAAAAGTTTTTGAAACCGCAATCACTCTAGGTATTCTACTTTTATGATTTAATTCTAATAATTTAGATTTGATTGAAGCTTGAATAGATAATAGATTTTCAACTGTATTATGCATAAAAAATTTCTCAAAAAATATTACTTTATAGACCAATTTAATAAAAGTAACATCGACAAACAGGATAAAAAAACTACTATAATTTATAGAAACTATAGTAAAAAATATCAAATTGATGAAATAATTTTACTAAGAGATTATTGTAAAAAAAGGGGAGTTAAGTTCCTTTTGTCGAATGATATAAAATTATCAATAGCGTTAAATTTAGATGGTGCATACCTTCCTTCTTTTAATAAATATTTATCTCATTTAAGTTTTAAATTTAAAAAAAATTTTATATTAATTGGATCTGCTCACAACTTGAAAGAAATAAAAATTAAACAAAAACAAAAAGTGAGTGAGATCTTCATATCCTCACTTTTTAAGAAAAATAAAAACTATTTGGGCTTAAATAAATTTAATTTATTATCAAATCATACTCAAAAGAGCGTTATAGCTTTAGGTGGAATATCAGAACAAAATATTAAAATAATAAATCTCACAAGATCTTTAGGATTTGCAGGTATTTCCTATTTTGAAAAAAAAAGGCCTCTAAAAAGAGGCCTTTTTTATAAAATTTGATTCTTTAATTAGAATGCAAATGCAAAATTGATTTCGTAACCTGTGTTATCTGCAGTTGCAGTTCCAGCTACGTTATCAATTGTTGAATGAGTTCCTGAAATAGTCATTCCGCCTTGAGTATAAGAGAAACTTACACCAGTAGCTTCCTGATCATTTGTGCCAGACTCAAAATCAATTTCTGATACGTTGTACGAAATTGATAGATCGTCACTTACAGCATATGAAACACCGATAGCTGTAAAGTCTTCGTCTTGACTTGCACTACCAGAATCAGTTTCATTAACTTGGTAACCAACTGTAATTGCACCCATAGCATATGTAACTGCCATTGCAGACAAGTCAGATTTTCCAGTAATTCCTACAGTAGGTTGATCGTTGTTTTCACCCATTGCTAAGTATACTGATAAACCTTCTATACCTGTGTATAATGCACCAATTTCAGTTGAACTTTCAACTGAAGATGCACCATTTGAAGGAGTATATGCAGCTTTAATTGCTAATCCATCCATTGCAGTATAGTCGTATACAAATCTGTTAGCAGAGCTAGCAGCATTTGCAGCTCCTGCAGCTGTTCCAGCTGTAGCAGTTCCATGTGCTTCTTCGTTTGCACTTGGAGTTACATCATCCCATGCACCAATTGGTCCAGATGTTCCAAGACCTGAGAATGTTAATTTACCCATATCTCCAGTATCAATTGAGATGCTTCTGTCAGAGTTAGCGTCTGCGTTACCATCCATTTCAATTGAAGTTGAAACTGTGAAACCATTATCCATTTCACCACTTGCACTGAACGTAATTGAGTCAGTCATTGACCAACCGTTACCTTTAGTACTGTTATCTTCACCATTGAAGAAGATTGAAGTAGCACCTGATACTGACATGCTAGCAGCTTGCGCTGAACCAGCTGTTACTAATGCAGTACCTAATGCTGTCAATCCTATTTTTTTTAGATTGTTCATATTATTACCTTTCGTTTATAGTTTAATATTAAACAGTATCTATTTAACAATTATCTCAATTAATTCTGCGCAATATTGTTAAATAATGTCTATTTTCAGAAAACTGTTGTATTTTTACATCACTAAAAAAGCCCATATTAGCTTATATTTTATATGAGTTTTAAAAAAATCTTTTAATTATTAGAGATTATCCTCTAATAATAAATTTAAATGATTAATTATGGTAAAATTTAGAAAATTAAAATTGTTAATTCCAGTAGGACTCGCTTTTTTTTTATTAAACTCCTGTGAAGGCATGCCAGGAGCAGATGCTCGAAAGTACCCTCCTAACCCAAAAGAGAGGGTCAAAAAGAATTTAGAAGAGGGCAAAGGATTTAGATTAGATAATGCCTTAAAGGGTGTCAGAAGAAAAGGAGGCGACTTTATGTTTGCAAGTGCAAATGAACTTTGGAAAGCCTCTTTGGACACAATAGATTTTATGCCTCTTTCATCAGTTAATTATAGTGGAGGCATAATTATAACTGATTGGTACTCAGATGGAAGCAACATAAATGAGTCAGTAAAAATTAGTATTCGTTTTTTAACTAATGAAGTGAGAACAGATGCTTTAGATATAAAGGTATTTTATAAAAAGTGTAATCAAGTAGCAAACTGCCAAATAGAGCAAAAAACTGGATCACTTGTAGCAGAATTAAAAAAAGAAATATTATCAAAAGCTGCAATTTATAAAAAACAAAACAAAGATAAAAACTTCAAACCTTATACAGGTTCGGGTGTCGATACGACAAAGTAAATTTAATATATTAGTGACTTCATCAGAAAGATATAATTTTAAAATAATAGAAAAAAAATGGCAAGAAAAATGGCATAATTTAAAGTCTTTTTCATCTAAGATTGATAAAACAAAAAAGAAATTTTACTGTTTAGAAATGTTTCCATACCCTTCAGGAAAGATTCATATGGGTCATGTTAGAAACTATACAATTGGAGATGTGTTATCTCGATATAAATCTCTAAAAGGCTTTAATGTTCTTCATCCTATGGGTTGGGATGCATTCGGAATGCCCGCAGAGAACGCCGCGAGAGAAAATAATTTAGATCCAAAGGACTGGACAAATAAAAATATTTCTACAATGAAAAAACAATTAAAAAAACTAGGACTTTCTATAGATTGGAAAAGAGAAATTTCAACATGTTCAGAAGAATATTATAAACATCAACAATTATTTTTTTTAGAACTTTATGAAAAAGGCTTAGTTTACAGAAAAGAAAACTATGTCAATTGGGACCCAATTGATCAAACAGTATTAGCGAATGAACAAGTCATCGACGGCAAAGGATGGAGATCAGGAGCTATAGTAGAGCGAAAAAAGTTAAACCAATGGTTTTTTAATATTTCAAAATTCTCTCAGGAGTTATTAGATGGTTTGGAAAGTTTAAATGAATGGCCCAATAAAGTTAAAGTAATGCAAAAAAATTGGATTGGCAAATCTTTCGGTTGTGAAATTGCATTTAAAACAGAAGGAAATTTACCAGTTAAAGAAATAAAATGTTTTACAACTAGACCAGATACACTATTTGGGTTTTCATTTTTGGCATTATCTGTTGATCATGAAATATCAAAACACTTTTCAAATGATAAAAAATTTCAAGAGTTTAAAAAGGAATGTTCTAAAACAGGTACGACTGAGGAGGCAATCGCTATTGGAGAAAAAATAGGCTTTAAAACAGATTTAGTGGCAATAAATCCTCTAAATCAAAATCAAAAAGTGCCTGTTTTTTTTGCAAATTTTGTATTAATGGACTATGGATTTGGTGCAGTCTTTGGATGTCCGGCTCATGATCAAAGAGATTTTGATTTTGCCAAAAAATATGAATTAGAAATTAAAACTGTGGTAAGACCAGGTAATGAAAATGACAATTTTGAAGTTATAGATGAAGCTTACTCAGGACCAGGGATCTTAATTAATTCAGAATTTCTTAATGGGCTTAAGGCGCCAGAAGAATCAATTCTTAAAACAATTGATATTTTAGAGGATAGAAAGATAGGCAAAAAAAAAATAAATTTCAGGTTAAAGGATTGGGGTGTATCTAGGCAAAGATACTGGGGTTGTCCTATACCAGTAGTGTATGATGAAAATGGAAATGTTTCCACTATTCCCAAAAAAGATTTACCAGTAAAACTTCCAGAAAAGGTTGATTTAAATTCTAGAGGTAACCCATTAGATTTCCAAGAAGATTGGAAAAATATTACTATTAATAAAAAAAAATATGTTAGGGAGACTGATACACTAGATACTTTTGTATGTTCATCTTGGTATTATCTTAGATTTTGTTCACCAAATAACTCAGATTATGGATTTAGAAAAGAAGATATTGATTATTGGATGCCCGTCGATCAATATATTGGAGGTGTAGAACATGCTATACTCCATTTGCTTTATTCACGTTTCTTTATGAAAGCATTAGGTTATGAAAATAAAAATTTTAAATTTAGTGAACCTTTTAAAGGTCTATTTACACAAGGAATGGTATGTCATGAGACTTATAAGGATCAAAATAACAATTGGCTTAGTCCAGATGAAATAGAATTAAATGGCAATCAATACCAAAAAAAAAATGAACCAAACGAAAAAGTAAGGGTTGGTCCGTCAGAATCAATGTCAAAATCAAAAAAAAATGTAATTGATCCTGAAAATATAATTAATAACTATGGTGCTGACGCAGTTAGACTTTTTATATTATCAGATAGCCCTCCTGAAAAGGATGTTCAATGGTCTGACCAAGGAATGACGGCATCCTATAAATTTTTGCAAAAATTATGGGCACTACACCATAAAATAAAAGAAAAAATTAGCTGCGATATAAAAGATAATAGAGAAAATTTAAACTTAGAAAAATTTACAAATCAAATAATAAATAAGATAACTAATAATTTAGAAGGCTTTAATTATAATGTTATAATTGCAAATATTTATGAAACATATAATTTTCTTAATAAAGAAATAGGAAAAAATATAGACAGTAAAACACTTAAAGAATGTTACAAAAAAATATTAATACTTTTCTTGCCAGCTGTCCCTCACTTCGCTTCAGAGTGTTTGGAGGATTTAAGTAATATAAATGATATAGAATGGCCAAAGATAAATGAAAGCCTATTGGAAGAAGAAAAAATAGATTATATTATACAAATTAATGGGAAAAAAAGGGCTATTTTAAATGAAAGTAGAGACATAGATCAGGATAAGCTACTGAATATAATAAAATCCAATAATGTATCAGAAAAGTATCTAAAAGATAAATCTATTGATAAAATTATATTTGTAAAAAATAGATTAATTAACCTTCTAATAAATGAATAGGAATTTTTTTAACATACTTGTAACAATTACAATTATTTTTACAACATCATGTACTTATAAGCCAATTTTTTCAGATAAGAACTATAATTTTGAAATTGAAAGAATTTCATTAGTAGGTGAAAAAGATATAAATAGAGTAATAAAAAATAAACTGTCGATGATTAAAAATTCTGAAGATAATCAAAAAGAAAAGTTTAATGTAATAATAGAGTCCAAGAAGAATAAAAAAGTAATTTCAAATGATAGCAAGGGAGATCCATTAAAATTTGAGATTAGTATTTTGGTTTCATATAAAATTGAAAATAATGGTGAATTAATTTTAAAAAGAGAGATTAAAAAGAGTAATGTTTATAATAACGAGTCTGACAAGTTTAAACTTGAACAGAATGAAAAAATTATATTAACCAATTTATCAGAAAAGGTAAGTGATAATATTATATCTTCAATAATAAATTTAAATGATAATTAAGAGTTTTGAACTTAATAAATTAAAATCTTTAAATTCTAAAATACATCTAATTTATGGAAATAATGAAGGTTTAAAAGAAGATATTGTAAACAATTATTACCTTAAAAAATATGACGGTGAATTATTAAAATATGATGAACAAGATATTTTAAATAAAAAAGATGAATTTATTTCGGATTTATTAACAAAATCTTTGTTTGAAAGTAAAAAGATAATTATAATTTCAAGGGCTACCGAGAAATTATATAGTTTAATAGTTGATATTTTAGAAAAGGAAATATTAGAATTAAAAATTATAATTAAATCTACAAATTTAGAAAAAAAATCTAAACTTAGAAGCCTTTTTGAAAAAGAAAAAAAATTAATCTGTACACCCGTTTATGAGGATGACACAAGGTCTTTAGGTTTTGTTATTCAAAATTTTTTAAACGAAAACCATTTAAATTTATCTCAAGAAATTAAAAATATACTTATTGATAGATCGAGGGGAGATAGAATTAATCTAAAAAATGAGTTATCAAAATTGAAAAACCTATCAATTAGTAAAAAAAAAATAGATATTGAGGATATAT
>CACASS010000036.1 GCA_902535275.1 uncultured Pelagibacteraceae bacterium | reverse complement strand
ACAAAACTTAATACTTCTTTTGCTACTCTTGCTCCACTTCTATCAGCTCCGTGGACTGTTCCATAATTTTTTGCTGTAGCTTCCCCTGCAAAAAAAAGTTTATCTGCAACTGAAGTTTTAATATTTTTTCTTAAATTAGCTTTTCCTGGTGTTGCTGAGGCCCAAGCGCCCAATACAAATGGATTTTTACCCCAACTAGTCATATGTCCCTTCACAAAAAATTTATCAAAATCAGATCCAAAAGTATCTCGTAAGGTTTGTAAAACGAAATCTATACCTGCCTTGCTTCCTGCTTTTTCTAAATCTTTTGCAAATTGTCCTCCCACATCAAAATATGATATTTTAGAGTCATGCAAATTCATCGTTGAACAGTATCCCTCTGGAGATTTAAGGCCTTTAGTTGTAATTTTTGGCGTAAAATACATGTCTGGTTTTACTTTATACTCTTTATAAAAATCATCTTTTAACTGTAATGTTACATGATTATAATTTGAACAGGAAAAAGCATCATAAGCTTCGTACTTTTCAATAGGTAGTGCCGGCGTAAATTTAATTTTTCCTGAATTAAATGCTGAGGTAGAAACTGTTATAACGCAGGCTTTTGCACTTATAGTTCCTTTGTTTGTGACTATCTTAACTCCATTGCCATCCCATTTAACCTCATTAACAGTTGTTTGTAGTTGAACTGGCACATTTTTTCTATAATGAGCAAGTAAAGCGCCATATCCTTGTTTTACAAATCCATCACCACCCTGACTACCTTCGCCATAACTTTCCCAATTAAGTTTACCATCAGCAGCTGTATATTGATCTATATCTTTTCCAGACTCACAAGGAAATCTTATTTGATGTGCTGTTGCAAACCATTCATTTTCTAACCATTTTTCTTTTATTTTATTACTTAAAGGAATGTCATCTTTTGTTTTATTTTTTAACTTTCCTAACTTCTTGTACAATCCATAAAGTTTCATTCCCTTAATTTTTTTTTGACCGTCATAAATCATGACTGTGTCTGGATCTTTATAAATATCAAATATATCTTTTTGTTTCTTTCCATACTGTGCAATTTGATTAAAATTAAAATTATGTAACCAATGCGCTCCAAGATCATACGGAACACCAAATATCGAGGTGTTTGTAAAACATCGCCCACCCTTTCTGCTCATTGCATCAAGACAAACAACTGATTTTCCTTTTTTCATTAATTCAGCTGTTACTGATAATCCCGAGGAACCACCACCAATTACAACAACATCTGGATTTGATTGTGAAAATGAAATTTTTGGTATGGCTGCAAATGCTAATGCTGATAGTGATGTTTTTAAAAATCGTCTTCTAGATATCATTTTTTTATTATAGTTTTATAAAAATGCCAGACAACTATTAAAATTGTTGTTAATAAAATACACAAAGTAAGTGTTCTATCCCAAAGAAACTCCCATGATCCATTACTTAATAACAAAGATCGTCTTAAATTTTCTTCCATTAAACCTCCCAACACAAAGGCAAGTATTAGAGGTGGCATTGGAAAATCATAAAGGCGCATAAAAGTTGCGACAACAGCAATTCCTATCATTAAATAAATATCAAAGTTATTAAATGACATTACATAAATTCCAGTAATAGAAAAAAATAGGATTAACGGTATTAGATAATTTTTTGGGACTGCTAGAATTCTAGCTATATAAGGAATAAGAGGTAAATTTAAAATTAATAAAATTACCATCCCTATATACATTGACATAATGATAGACCAAAATATTTCTGGATTAGTCATATAAAGTCTCGGACCAGGCTGAACACCAAATCCTAATAAAGCCCCCAACATAACTGCAGTGGTTCCACTTCCAGGTATACCTAAAGTAAGCATAGGTACAAATGATCCTGAGCAAGCAGCATTATTTGCAGTTTCAGGAGCAGACAAACCATTAACACTTCCTTTGCCAAACTTTTCTTTTTCCTCGTCGTTAACTACATTTCTTTCCATTCCATATGCTAAAAAAGAAGCAATTGTTGCCCCTGCCCCTGGCAAAACTCCAATTAAAAAACCAATTACTGATGATCTTGGAATTGTCTTGTACATTTTGGTTCTTTCTTCTTTGTTAATTTTAATTGAGCCAAGCTCTGTTAATGAAACTTGTTTAGCAGCGCTTGTAGGGTCATTTCTCTTTAAAATTATGGTTAAAGCTTCACTCATTGCAAAGGTTGCCATAACAACAAGAACAAAGCTAATTCCATCCGTTAAATTCATATTGTTAAATGTAAATCTTGTAATATCTGATAAGCTATCTTGTCCAACAGATGCTAACATTAATCCTAGTACTACCATCATCATTGCTTTTAAAAATTGACCTTTTGAGGAAAAGGCTGCAATTGCGGTTAAACCTAAAATCATCAAAGCAAAGTAATCTGGTGATCTAAATGATAAACTTACTTTTGATAAACTTGGAGCCATAAATAATAGATAAATGGCAGATAATGTTCCACCAGCAAAAGAACTCCAAGCAGCAATTGCTAAAGCTTTTCCCGCTTTACCTTGTTGAGCCATTGGGTAACCATCAAATGATGTTGCGACAGTTCCTGGAACACCAGGTGCGTTTAATAGTATTGATGAAGTAGAACCTCCAAATACTGCACCATAGTAAACTCCTGCCATTAAAATTAAACCTGTTGCTGGATCAAAACCATAGGTAATTGGTATCATTAATGCAATTGCTGTCATTGGACCAAGTCCTGGCAACATTCCAATTATTGTTCCAAAAAAACAACCAAGCATTACCATTAAAATATTTTGTAATGTGAGCGCTGTCGTTAAACCAATTAGAATTCCTTCAATCATCCCATTACTCCAATTGATTGTAAGAATGGATCTCTTAAATAAATATCAAGAACGCCGTGAAGCAAATACATAAAAGCCGCTACAAAAGGAAAAGATAATAAAAACATTAAGACCCATCTTCTCTCTCCTAAAAAATAATATGATGAGAACAAAAATAATGATGTAGTTAAAAAATAACCAACTTTTAGGATTGTAGTACCATAAATTATTGCAATAATAATAAGTATTAGTGTTTTTTTATATTCTAAAGTTTTATGGTTAACTTTTATTGTATTAGGATCAGGTAAAATTAGTTTTAACCCTGAAAAAAAAAGGCCTGCATAACCTAAATAAATTGGGAATGTTCTTGCATTAAAAGGTGCATTTTCATCGAATGCAAAAACTTGAATTTGATAAGCTGTATATAAATAAAATGCAGAAAATATAAAAAAGAGCAGTGATATAACTTTTGTAGTATTTATATTCACTGCTCTAATATTTAATAATCGTTAAGATTATATAACTCCTAATTTTTTCATAAGAGCTGTCATTTCTTCAGTTTGTTTTTCTAAGAAAGATACAAACTTACCTTCTGGATTGTAAATATTAACCCATGCATTTCTTGCTCTGACAGTTTCCCACTCAGAAGTCTTTTGTACATCGCCTAACATTTTAGCGATTTTTGATTTATCTGCACTACTCATTCCTGGAGGTCCAAAAAAACCTCTCCAGTTAACAAATTGTACATCATAACCCTGTTCTTTAAGAGTTGGTGCATCTGGAGCATCAGAAACTCTTGAAGGAGCTGTAATACCAATAATTCTTACTTGGTCTCTTGCACCCATAAGTTCACCTAAACCTGTCGAGATAATTTGTGTCTCTCCAGATAAAAGTCCAGCTAAAGCTTTTCCACCAGCATCATATGGAATATAAGCAACATCATTAGGATTGGCACCAGCAGCTTGGAAAGCTAAAGCACCAATTAAATGGTCCATACTTCCTCTTACTGATCCGCCAGCCATTTTAATAGAGCTTGCATCTTTTTTGTACGCATCAACTACATCTTTGAAATTTTTATATGGTGAATTTTTTGCAACTGCTATAGCACCATAATCTCCAATGACGCCAGCTATTGGCACAACATCTTTATAAGATAAAGTTCCACTGCCACTTACATAACCTTTGTGTCTAGTAATTGATCTTAAAACTAATGGTGTTGATTGAACTAAGACTGTATTAGCAGGCTTGTTGTTAATCATATAAGCTAATGCTTTTCCACCACCACCACCTGACATATTTTCAAATGATGCACTTTTTAACATACCAGCTTTTGTTAAAGCTTCTCCAGTACCTCTAGCAGTTCCATCCCAACCACCACCAGCACCACCACCAATTACAAAGTGCAATTTATCAATTGCTAATGAACTAGTTGTTGTTGCTGAAAGTATAAGAATTGCTGAGAATAAAACTGAAATTATTGATTTAATTAGTTTCATTATTTTTTCTCCTATTATAATTATAATAGGTTATTAAACATAAATTAAAATTCAGTGTCAATGAGGATTTATTATTTAAATATTAAACGTGATTCCATTTAAACGATTATTAAATGAGCTTAACATTAGTTATAAGGCTTTAATCATAGGGGTAATAGGTGGTTATATTGGAACTCTAATTGGTCTTCCTTTACCTTGGTTGCTAGGTGCTTTAGGTTTAAATCTGTGTATTGCTTTTACTAATTTTAAAATTGAATTCTCAACAAAATTACTTAATCCAGTTTTTCTGATGGTTGGTATTATTTTAGGTGGAACGTTGAATGTATCTTTATTATATAAAATTCATTTATGGATATTCTCATCTATGGCTATGGTTGTTTGTACTGTAGTCAGTACTATTTTAGCAGGATATTATTTTATTAAAGTTTGTAAATTTGATAAGTTTATTGCAACACTTGCCGCACTACCTGGGGCATTTGTCCCAATAGCTGCAGCACTTTTAGAGTATGGAAAAAAAGAAAATCATAAACAAGTTTTAATTCCTCAAGCCACAAGAGTTATATTTATTGTAAGTTTTGTACCTATATTATTTATTAGCAAGTTAGGATTTTCTGATATTGCAGGATATAATTATGAAAATATTTACGATCTAAGATATTTTTTAGAAATTATTTTTTTAATAGTCATTTGTTATTTATTTTCAAAATTGCTCAAAAAATTTAATATCCCTTCACCTATACTTGTTGGTGCAATGGCCTTATCTGGCTTATTTTATACTTTTGAGATTGTTAACTCTAGATTCCCAGATACAGTAATAAATATAGCATTCATTTTTTTGGGTACTGCTCTTGGAAGCAGATTAAATGGATTAAAACTTAAAGAATTATTTTTTTATATTTTTCATGGAATAATTGTTTGTTCTATTTTAGTTATTGTTGCGATGATTACAGCTTACTTTCTTCAGTATTTAGGATTTGATTTTATTCCAACTTTTTTAAGTTTTGCTCCAGGAGGAATTCATGAAATGGTTGTGATTAGCGTTGCCTATAATATTGATCCTATTTTTGTAAGTTATCATCATTTTTTAAGAATATTAATAATTGTAGCTTTTTTACCATTTTTGCTTAAAAAATTTGGGAACAACTCTATTAAAAATACAAAGTTTAAATAAAATCAAATATTAACTTTGTACTACTGACAAGAATTAAACCATAGATAATGTTATAAAACAATTTTTCATCTATAATTTTAAGCAATTGATAACCAATAAATATTCCAATTAAAGCCAATGGAAAAAGTGAGACAGATTGAAATAAGGTATCAAAATTCATCATTGATAGATAAATATACAAAGGTAGCTTTATTAAGTTAACACAACTAAAAAAGATAATTCTCGTTCCTACATATATTTCTTTTTTTAACCTTAATGGAAGTAAATAAAGACTTGTGGGTGTTCCACCAGCATGCACACAAAAACTAGAAAATCCTGCAATAGATGAACAAATTGCACCTTTTAAAAAGTTTTGCTTAGCAGGAACTGTCTTTTCTTTTTTAAACAAAAAATAGTGTCCAGCAAATAAAAATCCCATTATTCCAACTATTAATTTAAGCAAATTCTCTGAAAAATGATTGAATGTTAACGAACCGATTACAATCCCTATTGCTGCAAACGGCACAATTACCCTGAGTATACTAAAATTAAACTCTTTTCTAAATCTGTAAACAGCAATCATGTCTGAAAAAATTAAAATAGGTAGAATAATTGCTAAAGCTTGTTGCAATGGCATCACAACTGTCATCAATGGGACTGATATTAATGATATCGAACCTCCTAATCCAGATTTTGCTATACCGTACAAAATTATTGCAGGAACAACACTTATAAAAAAAAGGAAATTTATTTCCATTAATTTAATGATTTTGTTAAATACTCAAAAACCTTTTCAGGTGATAATTTATTTAAATCTGTTACTTGAATTGCTTTAAAATTTTCTCTCTCTATACTCACTTTATATGCAGTAGTATGAGAGCCAAATAAGGCTAAGCCTTTAGTATCTAAATGTGCTGCTATATGTGCAGGTCCTGTGTCATTTGCTACAACGAAAGAACTGTCTTTTATTAATGTAGCAAGTTCAGAAATATCTAAAGATCTATTTTCTTTTAAAATTGAAATCGCATTAATTTCTTTTGTCATATTAATTTCATCAGGACCTGGAGCTACTATAATCTTATATTCATCTTTAAATTTATTCTTAATTAAATCTATAAGTTTATTATAATTAGGCCATTTTTTAATCTGTAAATGTGGAGAGCAAAAAGGAAATAAAATTATATATTTATTTAAATCAAATTTTTTTTTTATATTTTCAATATTGGAACAAGCCCAACTAAAATCAGGAAACATAGTGTATTTAGAACTAACTCCAGATGTTTCTAATTGATGTTTAAATCTGTCTAAAACAGGATTTTTATCAAATTCATCCTTGGATTTATCTTTTGGCAATGTGGTTTCAGAAGACGACCAAACAAGATTACTAGCATTTGGGAACAATATTTTCTTATAGAAATTTGAACGAGAAGAATTTTGTAAATCAAAAACTTTTAAAAATTTATATTTTTTTAATTTGCGCATGAGATTGAATAAATAAATCAGATTAAATCTTGATAATCTCTTATCCAAAATTATGTCCTCTAAACATGGATTTTTTTTGAAAAGATCAATGTAAGGCTTTGATGTTAATAAATAGACTTTATCATCTTTGTGAAAATCA
>CACASS010000035.1 GCA_902535275.1 uncultured Pelagibacteraceae bacterium | reverse complement strand
TAACAACAAAACTGCATTAGCTGGAAGTGTATCAACTTTTGGAAACTTTTATAAACTTGGTATCAAAGCAATGATACCTGGTTTTCATGAACAACTAAAAATTTTATCTGACGCTGGCGTAGACCTAATTATTTTAGAAGCTATGTCTTCACAAGCTGACATAGTTGAAGCAATGTTAAATTGTTCTACAAAAGTAAATATACCTGTTTGGTTATCTGTGTCATGCGTAATGGATGATCAAAAAAATATAATGCTTGGATATAATGATACAATTGATTCTGATACACATGTCTATGAAAACTTTGAGACATCCATAAATAATTTTAAAAAATTACACAGTGGGCCAATATTGGTTGCTCATTCAGATATAAATATTACAGGAAAAGCAATCGAAACTGCGAGACAAAATTATGATGGAGTTATAGGAGCATATCCAAATAAAGGATATTATGAAAAACCACATTGGAGATTTATAGATAACATGACTCCAGATGATTATTTGAATGAGGTAAAAACGTGGATTAAAGATGGAGCTCAAATTATAGGTGGCTGTTGTGGAATAGGAGTTGATGAGATTAAAGCCATTTCAATTTTAAAAACTAAAGTATAAATTAAAAAATAATGAAAACATTTATTGGTGGTATTGGTTGTTTTTGGGATGAAACTAAGTACGAAGGTATTAAAGGTATAATCTCTACCGAATGTGGTTACTGTGGAGGGGATGATCCCAATGTAACCTATAAAGCTGTATGTGGTGGTGACACTGGCCATATTGAAGTTGTAAAAGTTGAGTATGATGAAAAAGAAAAATCATATGAGGACATGGTAAATCTATTTTTTGAACTACACGATTCAACACAAGTAAATCGACAGGGTACTTATGTAGGAATTCAATATAGATCAGAAATATTTTATAATACTGATGAGGAAAAAAAGATTGCTGAAAAAGTATTAAAGGAGGTTAATAAGAAATTGGACGGTAAGGTATCAACAAAGATATCCAAGGAAAAAAATTATTGTAAAGCAGAAGGATATCACCAGAAATATGAACAAAAAAAATCATTAAAATATTGAAAATAAAAAAATTAGCCTCTGTTAAAAATCCTGAATTAGAAACAATTAGAGACAATAAGGCTTTATGGAATCTTCCAAAAACTAGAAGATTAGGTTACAGAAATCTACATAAAATAAATAGATACAGTCTTTATTTAAGATCTGATCTAGTATTAAGACTAAAGTCAAAACCTAATAATAATATTAGTAAAATACCATTGGTTAAAAAAATGATCAAAAATAAATCTTTTTGCTCATTAATTGTAGGCAAAGGTCAAAATATATTATTTGAAAAATACGCTAAAGACTTCAAAAGAAATCAACCACAGACAATTATGTCAATAACTAAAATGTTTATTAACTTATTTGTTGGAGAACTAGTTAAAAAAAAATCGATAGATTTGAATAAAAAAGTTTCACATTATTTGCCTAAAATTGGAAGTGGTTATGCTAATGCAAAAGTGCAAGATGTTTTAAATATGAATATTATAAATTCCTATACCGAAGATTATACTAAAGCATATTCTTCCTCTTTTTTACATGAGCCTGTTGGGGGTTGGAGACTTCCAAAAAAATTAAAAAATCATTTAAGCCAAGAAGAATATTTAAATACAATTAAAAAAATTAAAAACAAAAGTTTAATAAATAGTTCTGATTATGCATTTTATAAATCTGCAAATACTGATGTGGTGGGATTAATTGTAGAAAAGGTAAGTGGAAGAACTTTAAGAGATTGGGTATTGTCGGCGGTTGAAGCTGCTGGCTTTGAAGAGGGCTTATATATTGCTTCTGATAGATATGGAATGCCATGGATGTCTGGCGGTGGTTGTTTAATTGGTAGGGATTTTTTAAGAATGGGTTTGCTTTTTGCAAGGAAAGGTATGGGGGTTGGAAATAGAAAAGTTGGATCACCTTCTTTTTTACACAAAACAATTAAAAATTTAGGACCTAAATACATGGAATTAGCAAAAAACAAGTATTTGTATTACTCAAATTCAACAATGGTATCTGGTAACATGATTGGACACTCTGGATATGGAGGTCAATTTTTGGCAACAAATTTTAAAACTGGCAAAGTCGCAGCATTTTTTTCAGTATTGGAAACAAAATCTGCAACAAAAGAGAGTTATAAAGTTGATATGATTAATATGTTGATAAATTTAGTTAATAATTAAAATTAAGAATATCTAGAAATTAATTTTTTAAGATGATTATCTGTAACACCACAACACCCTCCGATAATTTGAATTTGTTCATCAATTAGATTTTCACATTCATAAGCAAATTCATCCTCTGCATAGGTTACTATTGCCTTGTGTGTTTTTGTATCAAACTTGTGTATTTCTGGGTAAAACATAATTGGGCCTTTCCAATTATCTTTAATTACATTCAATCCATCAAAGGCATCAACAAGCCAAGTATGCATAATACCATAAACATCTCCACCCATATTGGTCAGAGACTTCATAATATCATCTAAAAGAACAATCTTATCATCAGGAATGAATTTTGGTTGCTCTTTGTATATGCTTTCATCATAAATAAGTGATTTTTCTTTTTCAGCTCTAAAATTTCTTCCAATTACGCTATTATCAAATTTACTAATACAGCAGCTTAATCCAACCCAAACAGGTAAACCAGTTTCTAAAACAGAGTTAAGTAAAATTTTTGAGTGATCTATATCTAATAACATTTCTAGAATTAATACATCGACTCCTTCTTCTTTTAAGATTTTAGCAGCCTCTTTATAATTTCTCTCTTCATCTCTAAATGAAGGTATATACTTTGGATCTGGAACAAATTCATTTTCTTTTAATGAGAAAAAATTTGATAAACTACCAGCTATCCCAACTATATTCTCTTTCCCTTTATTCTTAATTGCCTTTTTGGCTATATCAACAGATCTAACAATAAACTCCTTTGTTTCATTACCTCTATTAATGCTGTTAAGATTGTGTCTTGTAGTGCTAAAAGTGTTTGCTGTAATAAGATCACAGCCTGTATCTATAAAATTTTCATGAACTTTAGTCACAATATCTGGAGCTGTGATTGTTGCTAATGCAGAAAAAGCTGGTGTCATCTCACCCCCTAATTTTGCAATTTCAGACCCATTTCCACCATCTAGGAATATTTTTGAATTTGATTTAAACTTTTCTTTAAAAAGCATTTATTTTTCGTCTTTTGGTGCAAGCACTACTGCTAATACTCCTCCTAAAACAATCATTGCACTTCCTACAACTTCTCGCCAACCAAATGTTTCGTCTGTTAAAATACCAGCTGATATAACTCCAACAACTACTTCGCTTAAATATAAAATTGCACAAAGACCTGCTCCTAATACTGAGGGTGACCACATGATAACTACCCCTGTTGGAATAAAATAAAATACTGAAATAAGAACTAAAAAAGTGAACATTGATGTAAAAGCTTCAATAGGTGGCATAGGTCCTAGATAATCTTTTAAAATAAAGCCAGCAAAAATATTAAATATTGTTCCATAAACAAAAAATGAAAATATTACTGGAAAAACACCATCTGTTTTTGTAATTTCTAAACGTACTAAGCCAGCTCCAAAAAGTACACCTCCGACCAGAGCCAACAAATCTCCTGCATTTTGTGGTAATGGTATAATATTAGATTGACTGAAAACAACCCACAAACCTCCAAGCGCTAAACTTAGTGTTAAAACCCTTTCTAAACCAGGCCTTTTCTTTAAAAAATATATTTCAAATATGGTTGTCCAGATAGGTATCATGTAAAACATGATCAATGCTCGAACAACATCTGTTAATAAAAAACTTAATGCGTAACATATAAAACCACTACCAGTTAAAAAACCAACAAAGGGAATTTCTAATCCTGATGTTCGACCTTTTAATTTTCTCCATAAAGAGAAAGGTGTAAGCAATATAATACCAATCATCATTTGAGAAATAGTTCCCCAACCTCCAGTAAGACCACCATCTTCTAAAATTCTTTGAGGAAGCCAATAAACTCCCCATGATCCAGCAGCAATAGCTAATGCAAAAGCTATTTTAAAATGATGTTTGTGTCTGACCATTAGTTTAATTTTGGTTCAATTTTAGAAAAATTAAAAATTTCTTCATATCTTTTTGCAAAAGACATCACTTTTAAATCTTCTTTTTGTTTAGCTATAATTTGAATACCTATTGGAAATCCCTCTTTATTAAAACCAATAGGTAAAGAAATTGATGGTAAGTAAAAAAGACTAGCAAATATATGTATTTCAATCCATCTATGGTAAGTGTCCATTAATTTATCATTTATTTTTTCTGGGTGTCTTAAATTTTTATCAAAAGGAAATGATTGTTGAGATGGTAAAGCTAAAAAATCAAAATCACCAAACAAACTATTTACATCATTTGATAATTCAATTCTTGAGTTAAGAGCAGATTTTACATCTTCCTCTGTGAGCTTGATGCCTTTATTGTATTCCCATATTGCCTGTGGAGTCATTTCATTAACATCATTTATATTCATTGTAATAATATCCTCATAAATACTTTTTGCTCTCAACGTTCCCCAGCAATTCCATAATTTATGAGCATCTATTTTTGGTTTTAAGTGCTCAATTACAACTTTATGCTTTTCAATATTGTTTAATTGTTTGTTGCATATTTCAATTACCTCAGGATCATATTGATAATTTCCATTCATGTCAGATAACCATCCTATTTTTATTTTTGAGAATTTTTGGTCATTTATATTAGCCTCACTAAAAGAATTATCTAAACTGAAAGAAATTGGATCTTCTTTATGTTTTCCAACTATAACATCTAAAAGAATAGACATATCATCAGGTGTTCTTGCAAGACATCCTGGTGTTGAAATAACTGGAAGATGTTTCTTTTTTTCATTTGTTCGATAATCAGGAAGTAACCCTGGTGTTGGTCTAAAACCATAGACATTTGCGTAAGCAGCAGGTGTTCTACAAGAACCCATCATATCTGTACCATCTGCAAATGGCAGTAAATTTGCTGCAACTGCAACACCAGCACCACCACTTGATCCACCTGATGATTGAGTATTACCATAAATGTTTGGTGTTATTCCAAATAATCTATTCGCTGTATGTGCACCTACGCCTAACTCTGCGGTATTTGTTTTACCTATCATGATACCCCCAGCATCTAATTGGCGATCAACAATAATGGAATTTTTGTTTGGAAAATAATCTTTATACCCTGGAAAACCATAAGTAGTTGGAAAATCAACAACGTCTAATAAATCTTTTGATGCCAAAGGAAGACCAAACAATGGTTTACTTTTATCAAAGTGTTTATCTTTATCATTAGCCTCATTCAGTATTTGTTCTTCATCTTTAATTGAGACAATGGCGTTTAGAGAAGGGTTATATTTTTTAATTCTTTCTAAGTAAAAGTTAACAACTTCTTTTACTGAAATCTCTTTTTTATTAATTAAAGAGATAATTTTTTTAATTGATCTATTTTCAAGCATTGGAATTTACTATTACCGAGCTTTTTTAATGGATGCTAGAGTAATTTCCTTTATTTCTTCTAAAGTTGCTTTTCTAGGATTTTGTGCATAGGCTTGATCTTTCATTGATTTTTCAGCAATTCTATCAACACAATCCTCGGGGACTCCAATTTCGCTTAAACTTTTTGGAATTTTAATTCTATCAAGAATGTTTTCAATGTTTGATATAAATGCATCTACAGAATGATCTTTGAATTGCATAGCCTCTGACATTCTTTTAACTTTTTCTTCCATACCTGGTAAATTATATTTTAAAACTACAGGTAATATTATTGCATTCGTTAGTCCGTGATGAGTATTGTATTCGGCTCCAACCATATGAGCAATAGCATGTACTAATCCTAAACCTTTTAAAAAAGAAATTCCTGCTAAACAAGATCCAACATGCATTCCACCTCTTGCAACTATATTGCTAGGATCTTCTACAGCTGTAACTAAAGATTTTGATATCAAAGATAAACCTTCTAAAGCAGCACCATCACACATTGGATTGAAACCAGGAACACAATAACCCTCTATACCATGGATTAAAGCATCTGCACCAGTCCATGCCGTTAAATTTGCTGGTAATCCAATTGTAAGTTCTGGATCTAACAATGCTAAGGAAGGTCTAACATCTGGGTGCCACATACAAAATTTCATACCTTCTTTTAAATAAGTAACCATAGCTGAAATTTCTGTTTCAGCTCCAGTTCCAGCAGTTGTTGGAATAGTTATAATTTTTGGGAATGGGTTATCCTTGCTAATTTTAGGCGGAGTTAATTCAAACTCAAAATCTCTTAATGGAACGTCATTGTTCGCTGTGAGACAAATTAATTTTCCTCCATCCATAGCACTACCTCCGCCAATTGCAATTATAGCGTCATGGTTACCATCTTTAAATTTACTAACACCATTTGAAACTTCGTCTTCTCGAGGATTTGGAGATATATCAAAAAATAAATCTGATTCTATATTTGAGCTATTAAGATAGCTTTGTAAATTTATAATAAATGGTAATTTTGGACTTCCTTTATCTGTAACTATTAACGGATTTTTAATATTTAAATTATTACAAATACTTCCTATTTCTTTTAATCTGCCAGGGCCATAAGCAATGTTAGTAGGAAACGTCCAATCTTGATTAGATAAAATATCAGTTTCGTTAAGTTTAAAACTTTGCATTTATTTTATAAAGTATACAATTTTAAAAGATTATAAATGAATATTTTGTCTGAGAATACAGATTTAAAAAAAACGTATTTAGCAATAGTTACTATGCTCTTAGCAATCCTATGTGTGGATATGTATATGGTTGTAATAAAGTTTATGGGCAATGAATATACTGTGATTCAGTTAGCAGTTTTTAGAAATATTGCGGGCGTAATTCCTTTATTTATACTTATTTTATTTACTAAAGAATATATTTCAGTTTTTAAAAACCTTAACAGCAAATTTATTGTTTTAAGCTTTTTTAGAGGTTTGGCTTTCTTATCAATGAACATATTTATATTTATTTCAGTTATTAATTTAGAATTTGCAACCGCTATGGTTCTTACATTTTCTTCGCCATTTTTCATTGTAATTTTATCAATAATTTTTTTAAAGGATAAAGTTGGTGTTTATAGATGGTCTGCAATTTTTATAGGTTTTTTTGGAGTTGTTTTAATTGTTCAGCCTGGAAGTGATATTTTTAGCTTTTACTCAATATTTCCAATTTTAACGGCAATTGCTTGGGCGTTGAGTGTGATAATTTTAAAATTTATACCC
>CACASS010000034.1 GCA_902535275.1 uncultured Pelagibacteraceae bacterium | reverse complement strand
TTGATCGTGATATCGAAGCAAAAAAAGTAGATAAAAAGAAAACAGAAAAATCTAAAGTAATAGAAAAAAAAGCAGAAGCACCTAAAGAAGCTACAGCGTAAATTACAATCATTATGAAAAAAACTATTAACGTAGACGTTACGTCTGTTGGTATGCGTATTGACAGATTTCTTAGAAAACATTTTGAAACTATCCCTCAAAGTTTAATAGAGAGAAATCTAAGAAGTGGAAAAATTAAACTTAATAAAAAAAAAATTAAAAGTTCTACAAAAATTAAAATTAACGATTTAATTGAACTTCACAACCTTGAAATCAAAAAAAAAATTATATCTAAAAAGTTAAAATTCAATCCTACAGATACAATAATTAAAGAAAACGAGGATTTTATAATTGAAAATAACCAGGATTTTATTGTTATTAATAAACAAGCAGGCATATCTGTTCAAGGTGGAACAAAATCTAAAAAAAACCTTATAGATATTTTTTCTAAGAGTTCAATCTTTAAAGATGATAAGCCTTATTCAGTACATAGATTAGATAAAGAAACCTCTGGAGTATTTTTAATTGCAAAAAATAGACCAACGGCACAACTTCTTACATCTCTTTTTAGATTAAGAAAAGTTTATAAAACGTATATTGCAATATGTCATGGCGAAATATCTATAAAAGAAAAAGGTTTATTAAAAAATAATCTTATAAGGTATGATGAAACAAAAAAAATAGTTGAAGATGCTGAAACAAATTATGTAATCTTAGATAAGAACAACAATTCTACCTTTATTGAACTTAAACCAATCACTGGTAGAAAACACCAGTTAAGAAAACAATTATATGATTTGGGGCATTCAATCATAGGTGATAAAAAATATAACTCCTATAAAATACAAAAAAATAATAAACACCTTATGCTTCATTCTTATGAAATTAAATTTAAAATGAAAGAAAAAAAATATACATTTAGAGCTACTCCACCTGAGTATTTTAGAAATATGCTTAAAGCAAAAAGACTTAATTTTTAATTTCTTGCAAAAATTTTTCAATTAACATATCTGACATATAATCATAATTTTGTTTTTTAATTTTAATAAGATTTGTTATTTCTTTATTTTTTATTCCACAAGGAATGATTTTTTTATAAGAATTTAAGTTATTTGAGATATTTAATGCAAAACCATGGTATGCAATCCATTTTTTTACTTTTATACCTATGGCAGCTACTTTTTCAACTTTAGTTTTATTATTTACTCTCCTTTTGTGCCAGATTCCAATATTTTTTCTGTCGGCAAAAACATTAATGTTAAATTCTTTTAAAGAATTAATTATAGTATTTTCTACTGAGGATATAAGTTTTCTAATATTTTTGTCTCTCTTATTTAAATCAAGAACAAAATAAAAAACCAGCTGACCAGGTCCATGATATGTAATTTTTCCACCTCTATTTGTTTTTATTAAATTTATTGATTTATCTAATAATTCACTATCCTTATAATTAGTTCCAGCTGTATACACCTCTGCATGCTCTAAAATCCATATTAGCTCATTTCCTTTTTTTGCATGAATTTCATCCAATCTTTTTTCTAATAATGAAATAGCATTATTATATTTTATTGGTTTTATTGACTTTTTGATCTCTATTATCATTATAAAATTGTATTATTAATGTTTTATATTAATAGTGCCAACTAAATTATAGATAAACTTATGACTTTAGTAAAAAAAATTAAAGACAAAAAAGTAAACTTTGAATTCAATAAAGAATTTATCAAAGTAGTAACGGATAAAATTTCTTTAAATGATGCAGAATTTATTACTAATTCTTTTAACGATATGCACCCTGCTGATGCTGCTGATATTATTGAACACTTAAATGAAAGCAATAGAGAAAGTTTAATTAAATTAAATAATTTTAAAGTTGATCCTGAAGTATTTGTTGAACTTAATGAGTCAATACAATCTGAATTGATAGCTTATTTATCTTCAGAGTCTATAGTTAATATACTTAAAAATTTAGAATCTGACGATGCAATTAAAATTTTGGAAAATGTTGATGAAAAAGATAAAAATACCATTTTAGGATCTCTTCCACCAAAAGACCGGTTCGCTTTATTAGAAAGTTTAAGTTACCCTGAGGATTCTGCCGCAAGAATAATGCAAAGAGAATTTACTGCTATTCCAAGTAATTGGTCAGTTGGTCAGACAATAGATTATTTAAGAGAAAATAAAGATTTACCAGATGAGTTTCTAGAAATTTTTATAGTAGATGAGAACTTTAAACCGATCGGAACTGTACCTTCTTCAAAAGTACTTAGAACCCCAAGAGAAACAAAAATGATGTCTATAATGTCTGAGTCCCAGCTTCTAATACCGGTTGATATGGATAAAGAAGAAGTTGGAAATTTATTTGAAAATTATAATTTAAGCTCAGCAGCTGTTATTGATAAAAATGATAAATTAGTTGGCATGATAGCCTATGATGATGTTTTAACCGTACTTAAAGAGGAAGCTGAGGAAGATGCTTTAAGACTTGCCGGGGTAGGCGATGAAGAAATAACAGATGGTGTAATAACAAAAACTAAACGAAGATTTAATTGGCTTTTATTAAATTTATTTACTGCTTTCCTGGCTACTTATTGTATTAGTTTATTTGGAGCTACCATCGAACAGATGGTTGTTTTAGCTTTCTTAATGCCTATTGTTGCATCTATGGGAGGTAATGCTGGTATGCAAACATTAGCCGTAACCGTAAGATCTTTAGCTACACAAGATTTAACAAAAAATAATTTTACTAATAACATAATTAAAGAATTCAATATAGGTATATTAAATGGAATAATCTTTGCAATCATAAGTTCAGTAATTGTTTATTTCTGGTTTAATGATATCCAACTAGCATTAATAATATCAATATCAATGGTCTTAACAATGATAGTGGCCGGCCTTTTTGGAATTTTAATACCAGTAACATTAAAAAAAATGAATATAGATCCTGCTATTTCTTCAAGTGTTTTTGTGACTACAATAACTGATGTAATTGGTTTCGTTTCCTTTTTAGGTGTAGGAGCTTATTTTTTATAACTAATAATTATCAATCAATCTAACATTGTCGATATTATAAGCTACAAAAAGTCTATATTTGTTTTTGAAATTGCTTAGCTTTAAATTTTTTTCGTCTCTAAATTCTAAATAATCAACTTTAATATTATATTTTTTTTCTAGTTTTTTTTTGTAAGTGTGCAAACTAAGGGCTAATTTATGACCCTGGGATTTTGATTTATATTTTATATTTTTAAGATAAGATGCAATCTTGGAAGCCTTTTTAAGGGAATCTTTTTTTAATAATTTATTACGTGTAGATAACGCAATATTTCTATTTATTCTAATAGTTGGGCATGCATTAATACGAACCTTAAACTTTTTTGACAGAAATTTTTTTATCAAATATAACTGTTGATAATCTTTTTCACCCATGTACAAATCTTTTGATTTTATAATAGTCATCAGTCTATTCATTACATTTAAAACACCTTCAAAATGACCACTTCTGAATTTAGCGCATAATATCTTATCTTTTTTTTTTAATTTAAATTTTTTCGCTTTAAATTTATATATTTCTCTAGTATTTGGCGTGAACAGATATTCTACTTTCAATTTTTTTAATATATAGATGTCTTTCTTAAGATTTCTTGGATATTTTTTAAAATCATCTTTTTTATTAAATTGAGTAGGATTTACAAAAATACTTACAATAGTTTTTCTTTTTTTATTCCGCGATGCTTTTATTAAAGATTTATGCCCAGCATGTATTCCTCCCATTGTAGGCACGAATCCTACATTTTTATAGTCTTTAATCTCTTTATTTAAATCAAAAATACTTGTAATTATTTTCATATTATAAATATATGTTTATAAATAAATTATCTTTATGATTAAACAAGCCATTATACCACTTGCCGGACTAGGGACAAGACTCTTGCCTTTAACCAGTGTTTTTGCAAAAGAGCTATTACCTATAAATGGAAAGCCTGGTATTGAATATATTCTTGATGAATGTATTGAAGCTGGAATTACAGAAATAATCTTCATAATTTCAAAAAAAAAAGAAATGATAAAAAACTATTTTTATAATGATAAATTTTATAAATCTTTAATTAAAAAGAAAAAAGATCCACGTATAATTAAAGAATACAAAAAAATTTTAAAATACAAAAAAAAAATTAAATTTGTTTATCAAAACGAACCATTAGGTACTGGTGACGCTGTGTTAAAGACCAAAAAATTTATTAAAAATAAATATTTTTTAATGCTCCTTCCAGATGATTTAATAATGAAAAGAAACTGTTCAAAGGATATGATCAAATTACACAAGAAATACAAAGGTTCTGTGATGGCTAGTATGTCAGTAAAAAAAAATAATGTAAATCGTTGGGGTATATATTCAATATCAAAAAAACTGAATAAACAAAATTTTGTAATATCTAATGTTGTTGAAAAACCAAGCACAAAAGAAGCACCATCAAATAATGCAGTAATTGGAAGATATATACTTAGCAAGAATATATTTAAAGTTTTAAAAGGACAAAAAAAAGGAAAGGGTGGTGAGATACATATTACTGACTCGATTAAAACAATGATTGATAATAAATCTTTATTTATTGGCCATAAGTTTTCTGGAAAATATTTAGATTGTGGCTCAATGAGTGGTTACATAAATTCAACATTAGAGATTGCAAAATTATGAAAATATGCATGATAGGATCAGGCTATGTTGGATTAGTCAGTGGTGCATGTTTTGCTGAACTTGGTAATAATGTTATTTGTGTTGATAATAATTCAAATAAAATTTCTAAACTTAAAAATGGAGAAATCCCTATTTATGAACCAGGTTTAGAAGAACTTATCAAAAGAAATTTAAAGCAAAATAGACTCGAATTTTCAACAAATATATCCATGTCAATCAAAAAATCAGATCTTATATTTATATGTGTTGGCACACCGACTAATCCTAAATCTAATGAAGCTGATTTAAAATATGTTTATCAAGTATTAAAAGATATAAAAAAAAATTTAAATAAATATAAAATAGTCGTTACTAAATCTACAGTACCAGTAACTACTGGTGATAAAATTCAAAAAATATTAACAACTAAAAAAAATAAAAAATTATTTGATGTTGTTTCTAATCCAGAATTTCTAAGGGAAGGTGAGGCTATTAGAGATTTTATGTTTCCTGATCGTGTTGTAATTGGCACAAATAGTAAAAAGGCTAATAATGTTTTAAAAAATTTATATTCTCCAATTATCAAAAAAAAAGGTAGATATTTCAATACTTCAAGACGTGCCGCTGAGGTTATAAAATATGCAGCTAATGCCTTTCTAGCAACAAAAATTACATTTATTAATGAAATTTCAAATTTATGCGAAAAACTTAAAGTTGACGTTACCGATGTTTCTCTTGGAATAGGAGCTGATGAAAGAATTGGAGGAAGATTTTTAAGAGCTGGACCAGGTTACGGTGGCTCTTGTTTTCCAAAAGATACAAGAGCTTTAGTTTCTACCTCAAAAAAATATAAAACAAACCTATCTATTGTTAAATCAACAATTTATTCTAATGACACTAGGTATAAATATTTATTAACTAAAATTAAAAAAATATTTAATAATAACTTTATAAATAAGAAAATTACTTTTTTAGGTGTCACTTTTAAAGCAGGCACTGATGATATGAGAGACTCAGCTTCTCTAAAATTAATACCATATTTGATTAAAAAAGGTTCAAAAGTTTCATATTATGAACCTACAGGTATTAAAAATAATTTTGATAAAAAAAAAGTAACTTATTTTAATAATATCAAAGATGCATGTAAAAATAGTGACCTTTTAATTATTCATACAGAGTGGAATGAGTTTAAGCAGCTAAACTTTAATAAGTTGAATAATAAAAAAAAATTTAAGATATATGACTTAAGAAATTTATATTCACCCTCAAAAATGAAAAATAAAAATATAGAATACTACAGTATAGGCAGATAATTATTAAATCTCGAAAATTGCATCAACTTCAACTGCTACACCTAAAGGCAAACTATTAGTGCTTACAGCAGCACGTGTATGTGTACCCTTATCCCCAAAGACGTCTTTAATTAAATCTGATGCACCATTAATTACTTTTGGTTGCTCAATAAAGTCCTCTGTGGAATTAACAAAACCTGTTAATTTAATACATGATTTAATTTTTGATAAATCATCTGAGCATGCTTTTTTAGCCTGAGCAATTATATTTAATGCACATCTTTGTGCTGCTTTGTAACCTTGTTCTGTATTAAAGTCTTTTCCGACTTTTCCCTTAATTAGTTTACCATCAGCATCGATTGATATTTGTCCAGAAATATAAAGTAAATTTCCAGAAATTTTTGTAGCAACATATGAACCAACTGGATCAGTTGCTTCAGGTAAAATTAAACCCATTTCTTTTAATTTTGCATCAATAGACATTATTTACCTTTCTTTTTCTTTTTATTCTTATCGTACTCTTTTCTTTTCTCAATTAAAATAAGAGCTTCCTCCATTGTTAATTCAATTGGGTCTTTTTCTTCAGGTATAGTAGCGTTTAATGATTTGTATTTAATATAAGGCCCATATTGACCTTTCATAATTCTTACTGGTTTTTTATCCTCTGGATGTTCACCAAGATCTTTAATCAAAGATGATGAAATTCTTCCAGGTTTTGCCTCAGCTATTAGAGTTACTGCTCTATTAAGACCAATGCTAAATATTTCTTCAACATTTTCTAAACGTGCAGATTTATTTTCACACTTTAAATAAGGCCCAAAACGACCAACATTTACAGTAATATCTTTATCATTTTCTGGATTTTTACCTAAACTTATTGGAAGTGAACATAAATATTTAGCTTTTTCTAAATCTATACTTTTAATATCAATTCCCTTGGGGATAGATACATTTTTCATATTATTATCTTCTTTTTTTATTTTTTTCTTTTTCTTTTTTTCTTCTTCAACATCATCAATTTCTTTTTCATATTGTAGATAGGGACCAAATCTTCCATTTTTTAAATATATGTCTTTACCTATATCATTTTGACCAATTAATTTTGGTTCTGCTAAAGTTAATTGTTGAGCAGTTTTAGACTTTGAAAGAGGTCGTGTAAATTTACAATCTGGATAATTTGAACATCCAATAAAAGCACCACCACGAAAACTATTTTTTAAACTTAATTGACCACTATCACATAATTTGCATTTTCTGTTAATTTTTCCATTTTTGTCGACTTCAAATATTAATGAGCCTAAACTCTCATTAAGCATATCTAAGACTTCTCTAGTACGTTTTTCTTTAACTTCTGATACATTCAAATTAAAATCTCTCCAAAATTCCTCCAAGACTTTAATCCAATTTTCTTTGCCAGCTGTAATATCGTCTAATTGATCTTCCAATTTTGCAGTAAAATCATAATCAACATATTTTGAAAATAATTTTTCAAGAAAAGCAGAAAGTAACTTACCTCTATCAGTTGGAAAAAATCTTTTGTTTTCTATGTCTGCATAACCTCTATTTGAAATAACTGAAATTATACTTGCATATGTTGAAGGTCGTCCAATTCCTAATTCTTCTAACTTTTTAACAAGACTTGCTTCTGAATATCTTGGTGGTGGCTGAGTGAAATGTTGTTCATCCGTAAAGTCATTAAACTCTACTTCACCTTTACCAACTTCTGGTAATATATTTTCATCATCTT
>CACASS010000033.1 GCA_902535275.1 uncultured Pelagibacteraceae bacterium | reverse complement strand
GCAGTCCCAGAGTGTACAGGAGAAGAGCTTACCAACAATTTAATTAAACAAATAAAACCTTTTAACTTTAATTTTCATTTAAACGACAGAGTTCAAGAACTTACAAATGAAAATGATTATTGGATTGTTAAAACAACAAATGGAAAAGAATTTCATGCACCAAATGTTGTAATTGCTGGAGGTGTTGGATCATTTGAACCAAGAAAATTTCCAACCAAAAGTGCAGAAAAGTTTGACGGAACCTCAGTTTTGTATTCAATTAAAGACAAAACAATTTTTAAAGATAAATCTGTAGCTATATTTGGTGGTGGAGATAGTGCTCTTGATTGGGCAATTGAACTATCTAATACTTCTAAAGTTTCACTTATTCATAGAAGAGAAGAGTTTAGAGGTGCACCTTCGAGTGTTCAAAAAATTAAAGAATTAAGTGAAAAAAATATAATTAATTTATTTACTAAATACTCAATTAAAGATGTTAAAGGAAATGGATCTTTAGAAGAAGTAGAAATTAAAAGTGAAGAAGGGGAGAGTAAAATATTAAAAGCAGATTATGTTTTAGGTTTCTTTGGTTTGATAATGCAACTTGGCCCAATAGCAGAATGGGGGCTTAATTTAGATAAAAAAGTAATACCAGTTAATACTGAAAACTTTGAAACTAATAAGAAGGGTATATTTGCAATTGGAGATATCTGTACTTATCCAGGAAAGCTTAAACTAATACTTTCTGGTTTTCATGAAGGGGCTTTAGCAGCAAGAGGCTGTTTTAAATATGCAAGACCTAACGAAAAATACAGATTTGAATTTACAACAGCATCAAACACTATCAAAAATAGATTGGGTGTAAAATAGTGATCGAACTATTCACTGCAGATACTCCAAATGGGTGGAAAATAAGTATTATGTTAGAGGAGATAAAATATAATTATAAAATAACAAAACTTAACTTAAGTGAAGGCGAACAACATAAACCAGAATTTAAAAAAATCAGTCCTTTTAATAAGATTCCAGTAATTACAGATCACGAAAATAATAAATCAGTATTCGAGTCAGGTGCGATTTTAATGTACTTGGGTGAAAAAAGTAACAAGCTTTATCCAGAAGATAATAGGTTAGAGATAAATCAATGGTTAATGGCTCAAATGGGTTTAATTGGACCAATGATAGGACAACATCATCAGTTTCATTATTATCATCAAGGAAAAAGTGAATGGGGAGAGGAAAGATATTTTAAGATTACAAGAAAACTTTATGAAGATTTAGAGGCAAGACTCTCACAAAGTGAATATTTAGCTGGTAAAGAGTATTCTATTGCAGACATTGCCACATGGTCTTGGATAGCAAGACATAAAAGACATGACATAGGATTAGAAAACTTTAAAGGTTTATCTAGGTGGTATGTTGATATAGCTAAACGTCCTGCTGTCATTAAAGGTTTTAAAGTATTAAATAAAGATGCTGAAATAGATTACCCTTAAATATCAGCGTAAACTTTTTCCTCTTTTTCGTGCTTTTCTTGTGCCGCTATGCATAAAGTTGCAACTGGTCTTGCCATTAATCTTTTAAGACCAATTGGCTCTGCAGTTTCTTCACAAAAACCATAAGTTCCATCTTGAATTTTTTTCAAAGCTCCATCGATTTTAGAAATTAATTTTATTTGTCTATTGATTGCTCTCATCTCTACATTTTTTTCAGTGTAAGAGCTTGCTTGATCAACAATATCCGCTGATGCACTATTATCATCCATTGAAGCGTTAAATATTGCCTCATTATTTGTTCTCTTAAGATCTTTTTTCCACTCCATTAATTTTTGTTTGAAATACGCAAGATGTTTTGCACACATATATTTTTCAGTTTCTTTTGGGATATATTTTTTAGAGATCTTTACCATGTCCAAATTTATGAATTTGGTGAATATATTCATCATTTATTGAGTGTCAAGAATGGATTAATTGTATAAATTAATAAAAATGGCTATTTATAAAAAGAATATAAGTAATTTATTTTTTATTTTTGTTACAGCTCACTTATTCATCTGGACATTGGTTCCAACTTTAACAAATAACAATTTACCGCTTGATACTATAGAGGCCTTAGCATGGGGTAGTAACCTAGACTGGGGATTTAATAAGCACCCACCAATGAGTGCATTTTTACCTGAAATATTTTACCAAATCTTTGGACCTCAAGACTGGGCTTATTATTTGTTAAGTCAAATCTGTATAGTAGTTTCGTTCCTAGTAGTTTTTAAGTTAGCTGAAGATTTTTTTGATAACAAAATTTATTGTTTACTATCGGTTTTGTTATTAGAGGGAATATATTTCTATAACTTCACTACACCTGAATTTAATGTAAATGTTTGCTTAATACCCTTTTGGTCTCTTTCAGTTTTTTACCTATGGAGGGGAATTAAGAATAATAAAATATTAGATTGGTTATTACTTGGTCTATTTGCTGGAATTGGGTTTCTATCTAAGTATTTATTTGTCTATTTAGGTTTAGCAATAGATGTACTTTTAATTTACATGATTTATACCAAAAGACTAAATTTAAAGTGTCTAGTTTCTTTTGTTCCTTTTATAATAATTTTATTACCACACATTATTTGGTTAACTGAGAATGATTATGTAACCATTACTTATGGACTTCTCAGAACTGGATCAGAAGAAGCAAGTATTTTAAACCATATAAAACACCCTACGATCTTTTTAGGTAAGCAAATTGGTATATTATTGCCATTTTTACTAATGATTTTTGTTTTAGTTAAAAAATTTAAAATAAATATTAATTTAGATGATGATAAGTTTTTGTTTTTAATATCAATTAATTTAATTCCTATTTTATTTATTTTTTTAACTTCCTTTACTATGGGTGTAAAAATAAGAACTATGTGGATGACGCCATTTTATATAAGCTTTGGCTTGTTATTTGTTTATATTTTAAAATCACAAATTAATTTTGAAAAAATAAGAGCTTTTACATCTGTCTTCTTAGTATTATTCCTACTATCTCCAATTTTGTACTCTTATATTTCAATTACTCAAACGGATAAAAGAACTGATTTTGATGGCATAAATTTAGCTAAGCAGGCTAAAGTATTTTATGAAACGGAGGGTGAGGAACTTGGAAAAATGGAATATATTAAAGGTAATGAGTGGATTGCAGGAAATATATCTTACCATCTTCCAGAAAGACCAAAATGGATTTATAGTTCAACTGAAGTCCAATTGTGCAACAAAGATATGAAATGCTTAACATATAAATGAAATTTCAATTAAACCAAAAAAACAAGAGACTTTTATTCATTATTGGAATTGTTGTTTTAATTGAACTTTCGGGATATGGTTTTTTTGCTTCTCTATTTAGACTGATAGGCTCAGTAAGTTAATGAAAATAGTAATTCTAATTCCAGTCTTTAATGACTTTAAATCTACATCAAAATTAATTGAAGAAATTGATATTAATATTTCTGAGCTTAAAGCAACATTTTCAATAATAGTAGTGAATGATGCTTCAACAGAAGAAAAAATTTTAGAAACTAAAAATTTAAATAATATTAAATCACTAAAATTAATAAATATGAGAAATAATAAAGGACATGCACGTTGTATTGCAGCAGGGCTTAAACATATTTTAGAAAATGAAGATTTTGACTATGTAATTCCAATGGATGGAGATGGAGAAGATAGACCAGAGGAAATAAGAAACTTTGTAGAAAAGATTAAAGATAATCCTAATAATACCATTGTTGGAGAAAGAGTTAAAAGATCTGAAAGTTTAGTTTTTAAGGTCTGTTATTTTTTTCATAAAATTGTTACTTTTACCTTTACTGGAAAATTTATAAAATTTGGAAATTATACTTGCCTCACAAAAAAAACTGTTAAAAAATTAATTGATGACAAAGCAACTTGGAGTAGTTTTTCTGGTTCACTAGCAAAAAATGAGATTGTTTTAATCAAATCTCCATCAATAAGAGGTCCGAGATACTTTGGCCCATCAAAGATGAGCTTTTTAAATTTGGTAAAGCACTCTTTGGCAATAATTGCAGTGTTTAAAACTGGGGTAATCTTTAGATCGATAGCGTTTTATGCAATATATTTAATAATAATTGCAGATTATATAAGCGTAATTACAGCAATCCCTTTAGCTTTAATCATTATTTTTGGTCTAGTTATCTTAAAAATCTCAGGAAGAGAAAATATGACTGAATTTAATAATTCTTTAAGCAATATTGAGGATATTGAAAATTTGAAATAAAATGATTTGATAAAATGAAAAATTTTTTTAGAAAAGTAGCTTTTGGCTTAGGTCCTGATGAACAAATACCATCTGATCCTCTAAATTGGGCACAAAGCCAAATTACAGATCAAATACCTGAATTTGCCTTTAAAGGAAAAATTTATCCAGAAAAAGAATTGAGAAAACATTATAATAAGTATGTTTATCAAGACAGAAAAGTTTTAAGAAAAAAATTTAAAAATGATAAAATGGGTTATAAAGCTGCAAAAAATAAAGCTAGAGCGGATACAGGACAAAAGTTTTGGAGAAACTTAGAAATTGCCATTAGACATAAAGAGGCTACATCAGGAAGCCATCCAGTACTTGCAAAACTTTGGTATTTTTGGGGTAATCATTTTACAATAAGTGAAAAAGACTTTTTGGCTCATTACTCAACTGGTGCATATCAAAGAGAAACTATAAGAGCTAATATGAACCAAACTTTTGAAAAGTTGGCATACGAGTCAACTGTTGCTTGGGCCATGATCCATCATTTAGATAATGCTGAAAATGTTGGTCCTAAATCAGAGGATGCCAGGGCAGAGTGGAGAAAAAGAAAAAAAAGACCAGCCACAATTAACGAAAATCATGCAAGAGAATTATTAGAACTTCATACAGTGTCCCCAAATTCTGGATACACGCAAGAAAATATAACTGAGCTAGCCTATATAATGACTGGTTGGGCCCCAGACGATAAATATCATAAGACTAAGCTTGAAACTGCAGATATTAAATTCCAGCGAAAGTACCATCAACCAGGAAAAAAAATATTCTGGGGTCAAAATTTCCCAAAAGGTAAAAAAGGTTTGCCAGCTGCAATTAAATTTTTATCAGAGCATCCTTCGTGCAGGGAATTTATAGCTTACAAACTATGCAGATACCTAATAACCGATTATCCTACAAAAGAAATGACCGATCCAATTGTTAATGCATGGGAAAAAAGTGGAGGTTATTTACCAGAGGTACACAAATCTGCTATTGAAGTAGCGTTTAGATTCAACGATGAATATTCAAAATTTCAAAATCCTGAAAATTGGTGGTTACAAATGAGTAGAATGACAGATGCAAAGTGGCCTCCAAAAGAGGAAAAATTTGATAGTTTTTTATTAGGGTATGGTCTTGATCCTTATCAAGCTAAACCACATAAATTTATGAAAGATATGGGTCATCATCCTTATCTTTCGCAGCAGCCTAATGGATATTCAGATATAGCTGAAGATTGGATGTCTCCGGAACTTATAATAAGAAGACTTTTATATGCTAGACAAGGTTATATTAATTTAAAACCTGATAACAAAAACGATGAATTTTTTAAAAGTGTAGTAGAAAAAAACTTCGATAATTCTGATAAAATAATGAGCATTTTAAATCAAAATGAAAAAACAATTGATAAGCATATATTGTTATTTAACTTACCAGAGGTTTTAAGAGCATGAGAATTTCAAGACGAGGTTTTTTAAAAGGATCTTTGGCAACATTGTTTTTAGCAGGAACTGGTCTTCCAGTTTATTCATCAACAAAAGCTAAAAAAAATCTAGTTGTTATTATGTTAAGAGGTGGAATGGATGCTCTTTGTGCAGTTCCAGTTGTGGGAGATAAAAATTTTGAAAAAAGAAGAAAACAATTAATTTTAGATGATACAATTAAATTAAACTCTGATTTTTCATTACATCCTGTATTAGATAATTTCCATGACTTATGGAAAGAAAGTAAAGGAGCAATAGTTCACGCAACAAATATTCCTTATACTGAAAGATCACACTTTGATGGACAAAACTTAATGGAGTCTGGTGGAAAAGTTCCATACAAAGTAAAAACTGGCTGGTTAGGAAGGGGAATGAAAGTTGCAGGTTTAAAACAAGAGGGATTAGCTTTAGCGTTACCAATGCCACTCATTTTAAGAGGTGTTCCTCAAAACAATAATTACTTTCCAACAAAAGGAAAGTTACCAACTGATAAAGTTCTATCATTACTAAAAGATGTTTATAAAGAAAGATCTGAAGATGAGCTTATCGGAATGTTAGAAATAATCAAATCTAGACCTAAAGAAAGATCGTATGCTGCAGATGACTTATACTCTCTAGCTAATGAAGCAGGAACTTTATTAAAAAAACCAGATGGTCCAAGAGTTGCAGTTTTCGAAGTTGGAGGTTTTGATACTCATGCCGCGCAAGGAGGTGTACATGGAACTCATTCAGATTGTCTAAAAGAAATGGATTTAGTATTTGGTACTTTAAAAAAAAGATTAAAAGAAGAATTTGATAACACTTTAATTGTTACGCTAACCGAATTTGGCAGAACAATAAAACAAAATAGCGGATTAGGAACTGAACATGGTTATGGATCTGCTATATTTATGGGTGGTGGTCTTCTTAAAAAAAACCAAGTTTATACTGATTGGCCAGGCTTAAAAAGTAAAGAGTTGTTCCAAGGAAGAGATTTAAATTCTACAATTGATGCAAGATCTGTTTATGCGTCAGCCATGTCTACTGTCTTTGATATGGATTTTAATACAATTAAAGACAAAGTTTTCTGGGGTGAAGACCTACAAAATTTATCTGATAAGCTTTTTAAATCTTAATTTGTACTAATTGTTGGTAGTAAGTAAAAATCAGCTGTATCTATTTTAGAAGAATGCTCTCTTCTCATGTTCCATCTCTTTTGAACACCTGCACTAGCAAGGCTTAACGTAGATCTTCCATATCGATAGTTAGTATTATCTATAGACCTCATTAAACCCTTTATTTTCTCATCTTTTTCAGAAGAAAATAGGTTCTTGCTGCCATCTTCATTTGATAAACCAGTAAGCATTACCCCTGCTTTTTGGTAACGGTAACCATTTTTAAAGATAGAGTCTAAAGCAACTAAGGCAGTTTTTACTATTTCAATACTATTGTTTGTAGAAATTGCAAAATCTATTGTCTTCGAGTTCGAATAGTATCCAAATCTACTTTGAAAGGGACTAGTTCTAACAAAAACAGTAATTGACTTTGCAATTAAAGACTCAGATCTTATTTTTTCAGACGCATTTAAACAATAATTTGCAACTGCTTCTTTTAATTCTTGGTATTTTTCAATTCTTTGACCAAAAGAACGAGATACTACACAACTTTTTCTTTTTGATTGTGTTGTTTCAATATCAATACAAGGAACTCCTCTTAACTCCATTGCAGTTCTTGACCCTAAAACATTGGAGTTTTTCTTTATCCATGTGTTAGATTTATTTTTAAGTTGCTTAGCGTTATAAATTCCATTTTTATGATAAAACTTAGTTAACTGTCTTCCCACACCCCATACATCATTAATTTCAACTTTTTCTAATATTGGATCAATATTTTCAATTCCTATTAAACTTGTTACACCTGATTTTTTTTTCTTTGCAATATGATTTGCAACTTTACTTAAGGTTTTAGTTTTAGCGATACCAATGCTAGTTGGAATACCTGTCCATTTTAAAACTGTTTCTCTGATTTCTCTTCCAACTTTTTCAACTTCATTGTCTGGAAAATTTGACAAATCTAGAAATGCTTCATCAATAGAATAAACCTCAATAGCAGAGTTAAATCTTTTTAGTGTACGCATCACCCTTCTAGATAAATCTCCATACA
>CACASS010000032.1 GCA_902535275.1 uncultured Pelagibacteraceae bacterium | reverse complement strand
GTCGATGCTATTTTAACACCTTCAACGCCTAGTTCTGCATTTAAAATAGGAGAAAAATCTAATGATCCAGTTTCAATGTATTTAAATGATATATTTACTGTTCCAGTAAACCTTGCAGGTTTACCTGGGATTTCAATACCAGCAGGTAGAGATAAAAATAATTATCCATTAGGTTTACAAATAATAGGTAAACCGTTCGATGAACAAACAGTTTTAAATATTGCTTATTCAATGGAGGAAAAAATCAATTATAAAAATAACATAACTGATTGGTGGATGGAATAATGTCTAAAAATAATTCGGAATATTTAATAGAAAGAAATGATAATATTTATGAAGTTGTTATAGGACTTGAAGTTCATGCCCAAGTAACATCAAATTCAAAACTTTTTTCATCTTCTTCTACAAAATTTGGTGCTGAACCTAACACTCAAGTAAGTTTAGTTGATGCAGCATTTCCAGGAATGCTTCCAGTAATTAATGAATATTGTGTTAAACAAGCTATAAAAACTGGTATTGGTTTGAAAGCTAAGATCAATAATAAGTCTGTTTTCGATCGAAAGAATTATTTTTATGCTGATTTACCTCAGGGGTATCAAATTTCACAATATAAATACCCAATTGTGGGTGAGGGCAATGTTATTTTGGATATGCCTGAAGGTCAAAAACAAGTTGGAATAGAAAGATTACATTTAGAGCAGGACGCAGGAAAAAGTATTCATGATATTGATCCTAGTAACACACTAGTTGATCTAAATAGATCGGGTGTAGCTTTAATGGAGATTGTTAGTAAGCCTGATCTAAGATCACCAGATGAAGTAAATGCTTATATAAAAAAACTTAGATCTATTATGAGATATTTAGGAACTTGCGATGGTAATATGCAAGAGGGATCATTGAGAGCAGATGTTAATGTGTCTGTAAGAATAAAAGGCTCAACAGAATTAGGAACAAGGTGTGAAATAAAAAATGTTAATTCCATAAAGTTCATGCAAATGGCAATTATTTATGAAGCAAACAGACAAGTTGATTTAATAGAAGAAGGTGAGGAAATAGATCAAGAAACAAGACTCTTTGATACAAAAAAAAATGAAACAAGATCAATGAGGTCAAAAGAAGATGCTCATGATTATAGATACTTTCCAGATCCAGATTTACTTCCACTAGAAATTACGGATGAATTTATTGATCAATTAAAATCTGATATCCCTGAATTACCAGATGAAAAAAAGAAAAGATTTATTGATGAATTTAAAATTTCTCCTTATGAAGCAACTATATTAGTCTCTGATATTGATACAGCTAAATATTTTGAGGAAGTTGTTGCTAAAATGGGCAAAAATCGTGATATGAAATTAGCTGTAAATTGGATTACAGGAGAATTATTTGCTGTTTTAAATAATAAAAATATTGAAATTGCTCATAGTCCAATAAGTGCAAAAAATTTAGCAAAATTGATTAATTTAATTAAAAACGGAACTATCTCAGGCAAAATTGCTAAGACAATATTTGAATTAATGCTGGATGGTGACATAGACCCTCAAATAATTGTCGAGGAAAAAGGGTTAAAGCAACAAAGTGATCCAAAAGCACTAGAGGCATTAATTGATAAAATAATCAACGCTAACAGAGAAAAAGCCATCGAATACAAACAAGGAAAAGAAAAGCTATTCGGTTTCTTTGTGGGGCAAGCAATGAAAGCTTCTGGTGGAAAAGCTAACCCTCAATTAATTAATGAAATATTAAAGAAGAAACTTTAATTTTAACAAAACCTATAGTCATTATATAGTTAAAATATATGGGTAAGAACATTGAAATTTCTGAAAAAATTGAAAAATATATTAATAATTTTAGTTTTAAACTAAGCCCAGTTCAAAAAGAAATCATAGATTATAATAATACACTTGGAAATGAAAAGAGAATGCAAGTAGCGATATCTCAATGTCATTTTCTCCATTTAATAATAAAAATATCTAATATAAAAAATGTACTTGAGATTGGAACTTTTACTGGTTTAAGTGCACTTTCTATTGCTCTTGCACTTCCAGAGGATGGAAAGCTTATTGCACTTGATAAAGACAAAGAGACAAGCAAGATTGCAGTAAGTTTTTTTAAGAAAGCTAAACAAGATAAAAAAATTCAAACGATTGTAAAACCTGCACTAGAAAGTTTAGATGAATTAAAAAACCAAAAATATGATATGGTTTTTATTGATGCAGATAAACTCAACTATAAAGAATATTATGAAAAATCAATTAAGATGATTAATAAAGGTGGTTTAATAATCATTGATAATGTTTTATGGCATGGTGAAGTAGCAGATGAAGATAAAATGGATAAATTTACATTAAATATAAGAGAATTAAATGAGTATGTTTCAAGTGATGAAAGGGTAGAACAAATAATTATACCATTGGGAGATGGAATGACTGTTTGTAGAGTTTTATAATGTTTAATATTTTTGGTTTTTATAAATTTAAAAAAATTAATAATCTAAAAAAATTAAAAAAAAAGTTAGAGGATAATCTAAAAGATTATGAAATTAATGGAACAATAATTATTTCATCAGAGGGTGTAAATGGAACAATTTCAGCCAAAAATAATAACCTTTTTAAATTTAATAAACTTTTAAAAAAAATATTATCTATTAAAAAATATAATTCAGAAAATAAGTCTAATAGTAAATTTAACCCATTTTATAAACCAAAAGTTAAAATTAAAAAGGAAGTTGTTCCAATGGGTTTTAAAGTAAGAAACTACAAATATCCCAAGAACAACCTTAATCCAAGAGAATGGAATAAAATAATTAAAAAAAATGATACAGTTTTGATAGATGCACGGAAATCTTTTGAGTATGATGTTGGAACTTTTAAAAAATCTTTAAATCCAAATATAGAAAACTTTCGGCAATTTCCTAAATATTTAAATCAATTTAAAAAAAGTGAAAATATAGCAATGTTTTGCACAGGAGGTATCAGATGTGAAAAAGCAAATATTTATTTAAAAAAAAAAGGATTTAAAAATGTATATGTTTTAAAAGGTGGAATTATTAATTATCTGAATAATATTGATAAAAAAAATAGTCAATGGAGTGGTGAATGTTTTGTTTTTGACAATAGAGTTTCAATAAAACATGGTTTAAAGCAGGGCAGTTATTTAGTTTGTAGTGGATGTAGAAGACCTCTTTCTGTTAAAGAAAAAAAATCTTCTAAATATTTGGAAGGTATTCATTGTCCAAAATGTCACGATCACTTAACTGATGATCAAAAATCTAGATTTGCAATGAGACAAAAACAAATAATACTTGCAAAAAAAAATGGCAAGAGACATATCTTTAAAAAAGAATATTAATTAAATTATAATCTTTATGAATTTATTAAAAGAAAATATACCATTACTTGTTAGAAAACTCGCAATACCAGCAAGTGTAGGCACACTTTTTCAAACCTTATACAATGTTGTTGACACTTTTTATTCAGGATTAATTTCACCAGAAGCACTTTCGGCTCTCAGTAAATCATTTCCAATATATTTTATTATTGTAGCAACATCTATTGGAGTAACAGTTGGGGGAACTTCATTAATAGGGAATAGTATCGGAGAAAAAAATGAAAAAAATGTCTCTTATTATTTTACCCATATTATTATCTATGGACTGATCATATCAGTTTTTATTACATGTATAGGTTTATATTTTGCTGAAAGAGTTTTTAACATAATGGGTTCGACTGAAGAAATTACAAATTTAGGACTACAATATACAAATGTTATGTTTTATGGATCATTTCTTTTTTTCCTTGTTGTATCACTTAATTCTTTATTACATGCAGAAGGAGATACTAAAACATACAGAAATGTTTTGGTTTTAAGTTTTCTTCTAAATATAATTTTAAATCCAGTACTAATATTTGGTTTTCTATTCATTCCTCCTTTTGGTATGATGGGTATAGGTCTATCAACAATTATAGCCCAATTTATAGCATTCGCGATTATTTTATACAAAGTCTTACAAAATCCTAGAGTAAAAAAGATTACCAAGGAATTTTTTATAATAAAATTAACATTCTTAAAAAATATATTTTTTCAATCAATGCCAATATCAATTGCTATTTGTGGATATGCAGTTGCTGCTACTTTTATATTTACTTATGTTGGTCAAACTAGTGAATTAGCAGTAGCTGGTTATGGTGCAGCTACGAGAATAGAGCAAGTTGTTTTACTCCCTATATTAGGAATTAATACTGCAATTATTTCAATTATAGCTCAAAATTATGGTGCAAATTATTTCGAGAGAGTGAAAGAGACTTATTTTATATCTATTAAATATGGCCTTTTATTAATGATTTTTTCTGGAGTATTAGTTTATTTCACAGCAGATATAATACCGAGACTTTTCTCGAATGATGAAACTGTTTTAGAATATGGACGTAGATACTTAAAAATTGCAGCATTTATTTTACCTGCCTATCCAATTTTCTTTTTATCAAATGGTTTTTTCATGGGATTAAAAAAATCTAATTATGCAATGATAAATAATATGTTACGAAATGTTCTTGTTCCAATATGTGTTTTTTACTTAGCCAAATATCTGTCCGCAGATTTTGATAGTTTCTTTTGGCTGTGGTTTATTTTTCAATGGACGCTTTCGATACTATTATTTAGTTATGTAAGTTATTATATTAAAAAAAAATTAGACAAACCTAGCGCTATCCTTAATCCACAACCATAAATCTTCTGAGAATGATCTTCTTACAAAAAGATTTATTTCATTTATTTCAGTATGATGAATAATTACATCTGTATGATTGAGCAATGTTTGTGTTACAGAATTTTTAGTATTTTTAAAATTATTGAAGTTAAAAGGAGACCCTGATGAAAGTAAATCAAAAGTCTTTTTACCCTTTATATTAATAGATATCCATTGATTAGAAACATCGACTATAGAGCCAAAATTTAATTTAGATATTTCGTTAAAAAGATCATTATAAATATTATTATTCTCTTCATTATAATATACTAACCATTCATCTGGACTTAGCCATAGAGCATTAAATTGCTGATTTGATGAACTTGTATTTGGTTCAATTGGCAAGATGATTGATAAAATCTTTCCTACTTTTGTAAAAAATTCTTTCTTTTTTCCTCTAATATTTATTTTTTTAATTGGTTCAGATAATTTTAATTCTAGATCATCTAATAATTTTTTTTCAAAGTTAGGATATTCTGTATTAAGCATTGATCCTCTTGTTTTCTTTATCTAAAAAAATAAAATCTGAAACTGTTACATTGATATTTTTGTTTTCCATAGGAACAAAAAGTTTTTGGCCTTTCATTTTTTTTCCACCTTTAACAACTGCTAGTGCAATCGATTTATTTAAATTAGGGCTAAAATAGCTTGAAGTTACATGTCCAATCATTTCCACAGGTTTCTTATCTAATTCAGATACTATTTGTGCACCTTCTTCCAATATTTCATTGGGGTCATCTGTAAGCAATCCAACAAGCTGTTTTCTATCCTCTCTTATTGTATCACTTCTATAAAGTGATCTTTTGCCTATAAAGTCATATTTTTTCTTACTTACTATCCAATCCATCTGAAGATCAATTGGAGTCATAGTTCCATCTGTGTCTTGACCAACAATAATAAATCCCTTTTCAGCCCTTAATAAATGCATTGTTTCTGTTCCATAAGGAGTAATTTTGTATTCTTCTCCTGCCTTAATACAGTTTTCCCATAATGATTTACCATATTTTGACTCTATGTTAATTTCATAACTAAGCTCTCCTGTGAAACTTATTCTCATTATTCTACATTCAATTTTGTCAATTATTGCGTCTTGGTAAGACATGTGAGGAAAGGCTTCATCACTAAAATCTTTATTAGGAAATAATTTTTTCAATATTTTTTTTGAATTTGGACCACAAATACTCGCTGTAGAATAGTGATCAGTAACAGACGTTAAGTAAACATCTAATTCTGGCCATTCTGTTTGTAAGTAGTCTTCAAGTTTAGAAAGCACATTTGCTGCGCCACCAGTAGTTGTGGTCATTAAATAATGATTTTCACCCAATCTTGTGGTTACACCATCATCATAAACCATACCATCTTCATTTAACATTAAACCATAACGGCATTTCCCAATTCCTAATTTTGACCAAGCATTTGTATAAACTCTGTTTAAAAATTCAGAAGCATCAGATCCCTGAATATCTATTTTTCCTAATGTAGAAGCATCTAAAATTCCTGCACTATCTCTTGCAGCTTTACTTTCTCTTTGAACTGCTTCATGAAGATTTTCGTTATTAATAGGGTAGTACCATGGCCTTTTCCATTGCCCAACATTTTCAAACTTTGCATTGTTTTGCACGTGCCATTCGTGAATTGAGGTTTTTCTCACAACATCAAAAAATTTTCCAACACTTCTTCCTACAATTGCTCCAAAAGTTAATGGTGTAAATGGTGGTCTAAAAGTAGTTGTACCTAAAGTACCCATTTTTACTCCAGCTGTGTCAGCAATAATTCCCAGAGCATGCATATTCGATAATTTACCTTGATCTGTTGCCATTCCAGTTGTTGTATATCTCTTTACATGTTCTATTGATTTAAAACCTTCTCTAAGTGCTAACTTTATATCTTTCGCCGTAGAATCATTTTGAAAATCTATAAAAGATTTAGTTTTACCCTCTGATATAGTATTTGGTAACAGCCATATGTTTTTCTTCTCTAACTCTTTTGAACATAAAACTGAAATTTTATCAAAACCACTTGCATTAATGTTTAAAAATTTTTTAACTTTATTATTTGTATTTTTAACTATTTCTCCTAATTCAAAATCACCGTTGCATGATCCAACATTTATATGATTTTCACTTTTTTCACTTGGAACAAATACTTGATCTATTTCTCTAAAATCTAATTTTCCTCCTGATTGTGTATGCATATGCACCATTGGTGTCCAACCTCCACTTATTGATAAACAATCACACTGAATTTTATGTTTATTTCCAGTAACATTTGATCCATCTTCTGATAAATTCATAATTTCTATTGATTTTATCTTTTTGTAGCCAAAAGTATTTACCACTGTAGAGTTCCAATATATTTTAATTCCTAGGTCTTCAGCATTTTTAACAATATTTGATGATGATTTTTTTCTAATATCAATAATCTTTACTGATATTCCTTTTTCAAATAATGACACTGCAGTTTCGTAAGCACTATCATTGTTAGTAAAAATAATATTATTTAATCCAGTGGAGACACCATAAAAATCTAAATATTTCTTAACAGAGTTAGCAAGTATAATTCCTGGTCTATCATTGTTGTTGAATATAAGAGGTCTTTCTATTGCACCTGCAGCAACAATTACTTTCTCTGCTCTTATTTTCCATAATCTCTGTCTTATATCGCTATTTTTTTTATCTAATGGCAAATGATCTGATATATTTTCTTTGGCTAAAAGGTAGTTGTAACTATGAAAAGCGGCCAAACTTGTTCTAGTTTTTATTATTAAATTATCTAATTTTTCTAATTCTGATATTTCATTCATTAACCATTCATTTGATTTTTTATTATCTATTATAAAATTTTTATTATTTTGATAGATTGTGGATCCACCAAGTATATTTTTATCCTCAATTAAGATTGTCTTTAAATTATTTTTTGCTGCTATTTTAGCTGATATAATACCTGAAATCCCACCCCCAATAACTAATACATCACAATGCTCATGCTTATGGTCATATATGTCTGGATCTGGTTGTGAAGGTGATTTGCCAAGGCCTGCAGACAATCTTATTAATGGTTCATAAATTTTTTTCCAAAAACTTTTAGGCCACATAAAAGTCTTATAATAAAAACCTGCCGGTATAAATGGTGATATTAAGTTATTAATACCACCTATGTCAAATTTAAGACTTGGCCAACAATTTTGACTAGATGCTCTCAACCCTTCGTAAAGTTCTATTTCTGTAGCTCTTACATTTGGTTCTGTTAAATTTGTATCAGCATTTATTTGGCATATTGCGTTTGGCTCTTCAGACCCACATGACATTATACCTCTTGGACGATGATACTTAAAACTTCTGCCAACTAAATGAATGCCATTTGAAAGAAGTGCTGAGGCGAGGGTATCACCCTCAA
>CACASS010000031.1 GCA_902535275.1 uncultured Pelagibacteraceae bacterium | reverse complement strand
AATCCAGCAATCTCAGGTGTTGCTAATACAACAGCACTACCTTTCATAAAGAACTCATTAAGTTCTAGTGTTCCATTGCCATTAAAGTCACTTACAAACATCAACTTCGCTTGGTTCCAGTTTTGATACCAGTCAAGAGCTTGAACTTCAGTTATTGATTTACCAATAATTCCAGTAGCCAAGTTAGGATCCATCAACGAAATTTTTGATAGAGTAGCTAACATTGGAGCAGATGAATAAAGTAGGAATATAAAGAATAACGACCAACCTACTGATCTTCTTGCTGTTCTTACACTTGGAGTAGTGAAGTATCTCATCATTACGTGAGGTAATGAAGCCGTTCCTGCCATCATACAAACTGCTAATGAAATAAATGCCCAAGGTGTTGCATTAACTGATGAGTGAGCTTTAGTAATTGCAGACAATCCTTTTGGAACTGTAGCTAAATCTGCAGCTGAGTTTTTAACAAATCCAAATTGACCTTCAAGTTCTGCAATTCTTGCTACTTCGTCAGCTAACATGAAGTGTGGGAAGAAGCCTGCACCAATATTGTTACTTATCCAGAATACTGGGAGTAAATAGGCAATAATTAGTACAATGTATTGAGCAACTTGTGTCCAAGTTACTGCTCTCATTCCACCAAGCATTGAGCACATCAGAATACTAGCTAGTCCAACGTAAACTGCAATTTCAAATGGAATATCTAAGGCAACAGAAGCAATTGTTCCTGTAGCGTTAATTTGAGCAGTCACATAAGTGAATGATGCAACAGTTAAGACTATAACAGCACTAAATCTTGCTAGGTTACCACCGTAACGAGTTCCTATAAAATCTGGTACAGTATAACATCCAAATTTTCTAAGATATGGTGCTAACAAAGATGCAACCAGCACATATCCACCAGTCCATCCAACAAGCAGTGCCATATAACCATAGCCTTTAAAATAAATACCACCTGCCATGGCTACAAAAGATGCACCAGACATCCAGTCTGCTGCAGTTGCCATTCCATTAAATACGGTAGGTACCTGTCTTCCAGCTACGTAATAAGCGTCTGTTTGAAGTGTTCTTGATAACCAACCAATTAAAGCATAAATCAAAACTGTAAAAGATACAAAAAAGATACCAATCATTTTTGCTGTCATTCCAGCTTGTTCAGCTATTGCCATTATGATGATAAATACTAAAAAACCTCCAGTATATATCCCGTAGACTTTAGGTAAGTTATCTATAAATTTACCTTTTATCATTGATCACCCTCTCTTTCAGTAAATCCGAATTCATCATCTATTTTCTCTTGTCGACCGGCAAACCAGAAAATTAGAATGACGAAGATTGCAAGCGATCCCTGGCATGTAAACCAATACGTTAAAGGATATCCAAATGGTCTAATGCTAGATTCTTGCATTTCGGCTCCGAAAAGAAAGATGCCAATTGAGAAAACAAACCAAATTGCTAATGTGATAAAGAGCAAATTCCTGGTTTTTTCCCAGTGTTGTTCTTGTTTTGACATTTTTTCTCTCTCCTATAGGTTAAAGAAAGAACCATACCGATAATCAAATTTATTTAAACCCCTAAAAACACTCGATATTGTGTCATTTTTACATTATATATCAACATATTAGGTAGATAAATGGCCCTTAAATACAGATTCAACTTAAAAGATATAAAACTTGAAGATTTCAAAGTTTATCTAGTTGCAATGTTTAAAGGCATTTTGCCAAAGAAAAAAATAAAGAATGTTGATGATTTAAAAGAATTTATTCAGCAAAAATCAGCATGGGTATCACAAGTTACTTTATATAATTATTTGAAAACAAGAATGGGCACTAAATGGGTTCTCCATTTTGATGATGAAAAATTTTTAAAATCAATTAACACAGCCAAATGGAACATATATGCAATTTCGCTTCAGGATTTATCCTTTTACACAATTTCATATTTAAATGTTTTTTTTAACTATCAAGAAACGAATAGAGCCTCTGAAATTTATAATAATATTTTGGACAAAGAATTAGAGAATGGCATGCCTAAGGAAATTGTTGATGAAGCGAGAGCTAGTTTTCAGAAAAGATTAGATCAAATTAAATGGGATGACTATTATAAATCTTGGCCATTTAATGAAAGTGCTCTTGCATTATATAATTGGGCTCCAGTAGCTACTGAACTAAAATCTATTGATAGAAAAATAGTGCTTAATTCTATGATTTTGAAATGGGATAATATTAAGGAAGAGTTTTCTAAACTAATAAAGATCTAGATATTTTTTCTGTTGTCTACCAAACTTTCAACAACCGAAGGATCAGCTAAAGTGGTTGTATCTCCTAATTGACCATGTTCATTAGCAGCGATTTTTCTTAGAATTCTTCTCATTATTTTACCTGATCTTGTTTTTGGTAGCCCTGGAGAAAATTGAATTAAATCCGGAGTTGCAATTGGACCAATTTGTTTTCTAACCCAAAGTTTTAAATCTCTCTCTAAATCAAGAGTACTTTTTTCTCCAGCATTTAAAGTTACATAACAGTATAGCCCGTTTCCTTTTATATCATGTGGGTAACCAACTACTGCTGCTTCAGCCACTTTAGGATGAGCTACAAACGCACTTTCAATTTCAGCAGTACCTAAATTATGCCCTGAAACAATAATTACATCATCTACTCTTCCTGTAATCCAATAATAGCCATCCTTATCTCTTCTGCAGCCATCACCTGTAAAATATTTTCCATCGAACTGTGAGAAATAAGTATCTATAAATCTTTGATGATCACCATACACACTTCTCATTTGTCCTGGCCACGATTGCGAAATACAAAGTCTACCTTGTGCTTCTCCTTTTAAAACCTTGCCATCTTTGTCTAGGATTTCTGGTTTAATTCCATAAAATGGTTTTGTTGCAGAACCAGGCTTTAAATCTATGGCACCAGTTTGAGGACTGATCAAAATTCCACCTGTTTCTGTTTGCCACCAAGTATCAACGATTGGACATCTGCTATCACCAACGGTTTTGTAATACCATTCCCAAGCTTCAGGGTTAATTGGTTCACCAACAGTACCTAAAAGTTTCAAAGTTTTTCTCGATGTTTTTTTTACAGGTTTATCACCTTCTCTCATCAAAGCTCTGATTGCTGTAGGAGCTGTATAAAAAATATTAACTTTATATTTATCAACTATTTGCCACCATCTAGATGTATCAGGATAAGTAGGTACTCCTTCAAACATAATTGTAGTTGCGCCATTAGCAAGCGGACCATAAATAATATAACTGTGTCCAGTAACCCAGCCTATATCAGCCGTGCACCAGTAAATATCTTTAGGTTTATAATTAAAAATATATTGGTGAGTCATTGATGCATAAACCATATATCCGCCAGTAGTATGTAGAACACCTTTTGGTTTCCCAGTTGAACCAGATGTGTAAAGAATGAATAATGGATCTTCAGCATTCATTTCCTCAGGCTCACATTTTGCTGAAACTTTACTAATCATTTTGTGATACCAAACATCACGATCATTGTACCAATCAATTTTTTTGGTACCTGTTCTCTTTACAACGATACATTTCTTCACGTTAGGACAGCTTTGTAAAGCTTCATCTGCAATAGATTTTAAAGGAATTATTTTGCCACCTCTTACACCTTCATCTGCAGTTATCACATAATCAGATTCGCAATCATTAATTCTGCCTGAAATACTATCTGGTGAAAAACCTCCAAATATTATGGAGTGAACTGCACCTATTCTGGCACATGCAAGCATTGTATAGGCAAGCTCTGGTATCATGGTAAGATAAATTGTTACTCTATCACCTTTTTGAACTCCCAAATTTTTTAATCCATTTGCCGCTTTTGAAACCTCTTTATGAAGTTCTTTATATGTAATTTTTTTTTGAACTTTAGGATCGTCTCCTACCCATATAATTGCAGTCTTATTAGCATTTTTTTTAAGATGCCTGTCAATACAATTCGCTGAGGCATTTAAAGTACCATCATAGAACCATTTGATATGAACATCATCTTTACTATATTTAACGTTTTTAATTTTTTTATAAGGCTTAATCCAATTAATTCTTTTTCCTTCTTTTTTCCAAAATCCATCATTGTCTTTAATCGACTCGTTATATTTCTTTATATATTGAGATTTATTAACGGTAGCTTTACTTATCCATTATTTCTTAGTTTTATAAATTGTCTCTTTAGGTTTTTTTAAGATTACTTTTTTTTTTGTTTTTTTTTTCTTAGGCATGAATTTTTTTTTAATTAATTCTACCCATCTTCAAAATTATTTTCCAGCTTTTAGTATCAATAGGCATAACAGATAGTCTACTTTGTCTAATTAGAGATAAGTTCTTTAAAGTCTTAGTTTTTTTGATGTTTTCAAGTGTTACAGGATATTGAAGTTTACTTTTAAATCTAACTTTAACCGCAACAAACCTTTTTTCCTTATCTGTCGGATCAATGAATGCCGTTTTAATAACTTCGACTATACCAACTATCTCTTTTCCAATATTAGAATGATAAAAAAAACAAAGATCTCCTTTTTCCATTTTTTTTAAGTTATTTGCTGCTTGGTAATTTCTTACACCATCCCAGTCAGCTCCTTTTTCTCCAGCTTTGATTTGCTGATCAATTGACCACACATTTGGTTCTGATTTCATTAACCAATACTTCATTTAATTTTTTAATAAATTATAATTTACTTCCTTTGAAATATACCATGCGTCAAATGCAGTAAACTCTTTGAATATTCTTACATAGTCGTTTTCAAACATTAGACCATCAATTTTATTTTCAATTTCAGTAAAGTTATGTTCAATAGTAAAAACAACTGGTCGGAATTTTTTAAAATTGAAAAATCTTAAAATTTCATACTCTGATCCCTCAGTGTCAATTGATATATATGATGGGGCAACAGAATTAAAAGATTTATGAATTACGTCATTTAAACTTATAGTTTCTACTTTAACTAACTTACCACTTCGAACTCTTTCAATTGTGTTCCCTGGAATTGAAACTTTATCACTTTCCTTATATTCACTAATTGTTGATAAAACCCCCACATCTGACTCAAAAAAATCTAATACTTCTCCACTTTTTGACCAAATACATTCTGTAATAATGTTACTGTTTGGTCTATTGTTTTTTAAATTTTTATGCCACTGAGGACTAGGTTCACTTAAAGATCCATTCCAGCCAAAATTTTTTTCAAGAACGTATGTGTTAGATAAGTCTATACCATCTGTGGCACCAAATTCTAAAAAAGTTTTATTAAAATTTTTATCAATTATAAATGAAGCAAATACATCTTGATATAGTTGAGATTTAATTTCAGTTATTTTTGAAAAGTGTTCAATAAAATTTTTTAATAAATTTTCATTTTCCCCAACAAACATTTTTTGATCATATGCTTGTTTTAATATACTGCCATGATCAAGATTATTTTGATTTACATAGGATGAAACTTTAAAAAAATTAATATTTTTTTTATTGTTATTTTGCATCTCAAAAATTTTTAAAACCTATTATTTAATTTTTTTTATAAACACTTAAAAGAGTTTCTTTAAAATCATTTGCAAATTGTTTTGCATCAAATAATGGAGTATTTAGTATGTTTTTAAACAGTTTATCTCTTTCTAACTCTAATTTTTCAATGTTTTCTGATAAGAGAATACACTTTTCAATATATTCATCTTTATTAGTTGCTAAAAAAAAATTTAAATCGCCATTTATTAAAATACTTTCTCCACATCTAGAGTTAAAATTAAAACCCCTTAAAGACATTACTGGAACTCCAGCCCACAAAGATTCAAAAGATGTTGTAACTCCATTATATGGAAAAGTATCGAGTGAAATATCAATTGAATTATAAAGATTAAGATGATCTTTAATATCGGGATAATTTGCTCTATCTAAAATTTTAATAGAGTCTGTAACTCCATTTTTTTCAAATTTTCGTAAAATAGACGAGGAGTCGTATTTATATGAAGATTTTAATATTAATTGTGAATTTTTTATTTTCTTCAAAATAGTACTCCAAACGTTAACAACGTCATCAGATATTTTTAAAAAATTGTTAAATGATCCAAAGGTTATAAAATTATTCTTTTTATATGGCAATGTAGGTTTTTTCCTTTCAAACTCAAATCCAGAATGACAATTCCATATATTTTTTAGTTTCAATATCTTTTCAGAATAAAATTGTTGTTCGTCATCGTAAATCAAATTATTATCAACTAGAATATAATCAATATTGTCAAAGCCTACTGTGTTACAGAATGCATTCCATGAAATCTGTATAGGACTTACTCTATTATTGAAAATTTCAATTCTTGACGATTGGGTTAGTCCCATTTGATCGATTAGTATCTCTATTTTTTCATTTTGAATTATGTTAATAATTTGTTGATTATTATGGTTACTTAAGTTCAACCATTTATCAAATACATTAACAATATCGGATGAAGAGTTATTGTTATCATCATTTTTTCCAAGGTAAATAGCGTACGTCTCAAATTTTGTCTTATCTAAATTTTTAATTAGTGGTTTAGTATTGTAACTAACAGAATGATTTATGAAATCACATGAAACAAAGCCAATTTTAATTTTTTTATTATAATTAAAATTTATTTCATTTAGGAGTTTTGTTTCTAGAGTTGGGAAAAAATTTTTAAATTTTAAAGAGTAATCATAATAATCTTTCTTATCCCAATGATACAAATAATTATTAAAAAAACCATAGGTGCATAGAATTGATTTTGATTTTGAACCATTTATTAACAAAGATTTTAGTATCAATTCCAGTTTCTCATGATCACAAAAAAAGTTGTACAAATCCACACCATGAGTAAATAATTTTTCATCATAACCAAACTTTTTTTCGGCCTTTTTAAACATTTTTTTTCCGATAGATAAATATTCTAATAAATCTAAATTTTTTTGGTGATTGTTTAATGCACAATTTATGAAATTACACAAAGCTTCAATGGCAATGTTTTTTTCATTTGATTTTCCGAACGCGTTGATAAAATCTTTTAAACCTAAAATTAAATCCTGTTTAGATCTATTATTTTTTAGTATCCTACATACACCCAAAATTGATGACATACCTGGCGTTCTATCTTCAAATGTGGAAATTTTTTCTATTGTACTAATTAATTCTTCATATTTTTTTTCTGAAAAGAGACTACTTATATTTTTCTCTAAGGTTTTATTTAACATTATTTTTTTTTTTCGCTATAAATGTTACGGAATTTCCAAGTAAATCCTCTTTATTTAAAAAATTATAGTTTTTAAAAATATTATCTTGTATTTCAGGTGTAAGATCTAAATTTTTTTTATGAAAATTAAAACTATTAAAATAGATAATATCAAATCCAGCTACTTTAATTTTTTCTTTCATTATATTTTGTGAAATTTTTTTATTCATATTTTCATCAATCCATTTAATTGCTATTTCGGATTCATGGGGTCTATTTTGTCTTAGATATTTTTTATATTCTTCATTATTTAACTGAATATGCATGAATGGAGAGTCCCCTATACCTAATGAGTGTCCACCTGTAACACTGAAATATGGATTATAATTGTGAAAAATTAAACCTTCATCTTTTAGTAGATAATTCATTTCTAGGAATGAATTGTCAATATCTATAATATGCTCTAAGACAGAGGTAGAATAAATCAAATCAAATTTGTTTTCTAATCCATAATTTCTTTTAGAAATGTTTCCTATAAAAAAATTACAGTTTGATTTGAATTGATTTTTAATATCAATATATATTCTTTCAGATTGATCAAAATTCCCATCGTAAAAATTATCTATACCCGATGAAATAAAGCCCAGTTTTTCAAAAGCCAAAATTGAATGCCCACCAGTTGTAAAGCCAATTTCCAAAATTTTTGAATTTGTATCTAGTTTTTTTTTTATTTTAGAGTTTAATAAATTGATTTGTTTAAGATTATGAGATTTAAAAAAATCAAGTATTTTCAAATTAACTTTGAATGTATTTTTAATCATTGGTTCATTATCAAGTGATTTTAAATAAAAAAAATCTTTATTCTTTTTACAAACTTCTCTTGAAAAAGAATTAATTTCCCTCAAGGATTTAGTAACTGTACGTTTTCCTACTGCTGATAAAAAAAAATCAATTTCAGATTTATTTAGCAAATTATTATTATATAAAAATGATAATGATTTTAATGATTTAAAAAATCCCCAGCCTGGTTTAATTTTATACCTGTAGTCAGAATATATTGGAATTTGCTTACTTCCATAAATATATTTTTTTTCAAATTTATAATTGTTCTTTAAAAATTTTGAATTTATTAAGGAAATGCTATTGAT
>CACASS010000030.1 GCA_902535275.1 uncultured Pelagibacteraceae bacterium | reverse complement strand
ATGCATAGTTGATATGCATTTAAATGATTGCCTTATTTAGGGAATCTTTTAACTATCTATTGAGAGTCCTTAATGATTTCAAAATATATAGAAGCATCAATTTTAGCGTTTGTACAAGGTTTTTCGGAATTTATACCAGTAAGTTCCTCTGCCCACCTTATAATAATATCAAAAATATGGAACTTTAGTATTAGTTCGCTTCAACTTGATATCAGTCTTCACTTAGGTTCCCTTTTGGCAATTATTTTTTATTTTAGAAAGGATTTAGTAAATATTTTAAGAAATAAGTCTTTATTATTACTTATAATTTTAGGATCTTTTCCATTAGTTGTTGTTGGTTATTTTATTTATACCTCAGGACTGATTGAAAATTTAAGAAGTTTAAAAGTTATCGCATGGACAACTTTAATATTTGGTATTTTATTGTTTATTGCAGACCGATTTAGTATTAAAAATAAAATTGATACCAATTTAAGTTTAAAAAATATTTTAATCATTGGTATTTTTCAAATTTTAGCTGTTATACCTGGTGTAAGCAGATCAGGTATAATAATTACAGCTTCAAGGTTTTTAAATTTCGATAGAGTAGATTCCTCAAAAATATCTTTTTATTTGTCAATACCTGCATTAGCGGGAGCAAGTATACTTAGTTTGAAAGATGTGATAAATGCAAATATAGATTTGAACATATTATTTTTATATTCAATAATATTTTCATTTATTGTTTCTTATTTAACAATCAAATATTTTTTAATTTATGTTAAAAATTTTAATTTAAATATTTTTGTTTATTACAGAACTTTTCTTGCTTTAATTCTTTTTGTAATTGCTTATAGCTAATTTTTAGAACTAGGTGAAATTTGAGAAGAAATTACTGCAATCAAAATTAATAAACATCCAATCATGTTATTGGTACTTAAAAATTGATTGAGAATAATCCATCCTGCTACTGCTGCAAATACTCCCTCGAGAGAATAAATAATTGCTGCTGGTGCCTCTTCTATGTTTTTTTGAGCATACATTTGTAATGTAAAGGCTATACCACCTGATAATGCTCCTGCATAAAGAATAGAACTACTTTCCATTAATATTTTTGAAATATTTATTTCTTCAAAAATAAAAGAAAAAATTAACGAAAGTGTTGCAACAAATAATGCTTGAAGTGCAGCATAAAACATTGGAATATCAAATTCTTCCATGAACTTACCTGCAAAAATTATATGCAAAGCCCAAAATACTGAGCACAATATAACTAGACCATCACCTAACATAATTTCTGAGTTAGAAAAATCACTTAGAAGGTATACACCAAGGATACAAAGACCAATTGCTGGCCATATACTCCAATGAACTTTTTTGGAGTAGATAAAAAATAACAAAATCGGAACTATCGGTACGTAAAATACTGTAAAAAAAGCTGCATTTGCAATATTTGTATATTGGAGAGCAGTTTGTTGTAAAAAAGTTCCCAAAAACAGGGATACTCCCATAAAAACTAAATATTTTATAAAAAGTTTTGATTTTGACAGTATTTCTAGTTTAATTTTCTTCCTCTCAAATAATAAGGCAAGTGGTAATATTGTAAAAAAGCCAACAATAAATCTTGCTGAATTAAAAGTTAATGGACCAATATTATCCATACCAGTGTCTTGCGCGATGAAAGCTGTTCCCCAAATAAAAGTTGTGACTAGTGCGCAGACCATTGAAAGGGATTTTGTCATTATATTTAATTAGATAATTTAATTAATTAATTTATTCCGTTTAACTTACAAGAGCTGTCAAAATCCTCTTTGTTAATATAACATCCAGACATTTTTCTAACTCCATTAAACGATCCTCTACCATGAAGTATTCGCCAATTATTAAATATTAGAAGTTCTCCAGGTTTAAGGATATGTCGCCACTGATAATCTTTATTATTAGCAATAAGATCAAATTTTTTTATCGCTTCATAAAACTTTAATGTTAAATCTTTTTCAAATCTAAATGGTGCTCGATCATAATTATTAAAACTAACTTGAACTATTTCATTATTTTCATTTAACTTAAATATTGGTCTTTCAGCCTCAAGATAAACACCATCACCGATATAATTTCCCTTAACATTTATTTTTGTCATTAATTCATACATCGGCTGGTTTTCTTTTTTTATTGTTTCTGCTATTTTTAATCCATCAACCATAATCGATTCACCACCTCTAGCATTATATTCACAACATAGTAATAATTGTAATCCTGGAGCGTCATTACTATACGTTGAATCTGTATGAGGCCTTAGTTCTTCTTGAGTGTATGCGCTATCTGCTTTATTTTCATCTGACTCAAAACTCCATAGCCCTCCAAATATAGAGTTTCTTACATAACCAATTCTATTTGCAATTGTTTCGACAGACTTTAAATTGGTTTCACAATTTTTAACTACTGAAAATCCATAGTCATGAATATTTTTCAAAAAATTTTTAAATCCTTCATTTGATAAAATTGAATTATAATCTAAAAAAATTTCTTCTTTTATTTCATTAGCTTTCCAGATTTTTAAATTAGATTTTACTTCTTTTTTCTTTTTTATTTTATTATTAGTTAGAAATTCAGATGAATATTTAACTGGTTTTTCTAAATCAGGCCATGAGACACACAAATATTTTCCATTTTCAATTATTTCTGCCTTTTTAACTTTTAAATTTATATCTAAAGCTGCCGTAAATGTTTTTCTTTGGCTTGACCTTTTATCCCAATTTTGCTCATCTTTTGCATGATCTCTTAGCCAAATATTAGGAAAAATTTCAGAATTTTCTCCATTAAAGTGGACCTGCACATCATCTGCTAGTATTTCAATTTTAGTAATCATTTACTCAAGTTATATGCAAAGTTAGACCCAAGATTATCTTTTAATTCGTTATTAAACTTCGCAGCCTCAGCACCATCTATAATTCTGTGATCATATGAGAGAGATAGTGGAAGCATGGTTCTTGGAACAAATTTACCATCAATAAATACCTGTTTTTTATAACTTCTACCAACACCAAGTATAGCGACTTCTGGAAAATTAATTATTGGTGTAAAAAACGAACCACCTATGCCACCTAAGCTTGTGATAGTCATTGATCCTCCAAAAAACTCTTTTTTATCAATTTTTAAATTTCTACAATCATCACTTACTTTTTTTAATTCCTCACTTAACTGATTGATATCTTTTTGATTAGCATCTCTAATTTTAGGAACCATAAGTCCATGTTGAGTATCAACTGCGATACCAACATGAAAATACTTTTTAAAAGTAATCTTTCCATTTTCAATATCATCAATTGATGAATTAAATGATGGAAATTTTTTTAGTGAAAGTACCAATGCTTTTATAATAAATGCAAGAGGAGTAATTTTTATTCTTTCTCCTGTATAATTATCTTTTATTGAGCTTCTAAATTCTTCCATTTCTGTAATATCAGCCTCATCATGGTTAGTTACATGTGGAATGTTTGTCCACGAATTTACAAGATGTGGAGCTGCTATTTTTTTTACTCTAGGAATATCTTTAATTTCAACTTCCCCAAAATCTGAATGTTGATATTCGCTTTTATTTATTTTTTCTTTTTGTCTTTCACTATTGTTCTGAGGATGATTGATTCTTGATGAGACAAAGTCTTTTAAATCTTTTTCAACAACCCTACCTAATCTCTCTGTTCCCTTAACATTATTTATATCTACTCCAAGTTCTCTTGCAAATTTTCTAACTTTTGGACTTGCGGATATTTTATTTGATTGATCAGACATTTACATTTTTGTTGGCATGGGTTTGTTTTTATCAATTTTATACTTTTTGAATGCATCTTCAGCATACTTTGATGCAACAAGCTGTTCATTGGCTAAAACGCTAAGGCTATAAGCAACTATGTGTTCTTTATCTACTTCAAAAAAATTTCTTAAGTTTTTTCTTGTATCACTTCTTCCATATCCATCCGTACCTAATGAATAAAAGCTCTTTTTTGTAAAAGGTCTTATTTGATCAGCATTTATTCTCATGTAGTCAGTGGCTGTAAGGATAGGACCTTGTTGTTTTCCTAAACATTCCTCTACATATGATTTTTTATTTGTTTCTGCAGGATTTAGAAGGTTAAATCTTTCAACTTCTATTCCATTTTTTCTTAACTCATTAAAACTAGTAACACTCCAAACTTCACTATCGACCTGATATTCTTTTTTAAGAATTTCTGATGCTGCCATCATTTCTCTTAGTATTGTTCCAGAGCCTAATAATTGAATTTTTGCTTCTTTAGAACCTGATGTTTCTTTAATTTTATACATTCCCTTGAGAATTCCATCCTCACAATCATCTGGCATTGCAGGGTGGGAGTAATTTTCGTTCATTGTTGTAATATAATAAAAAATATTTTCATTTTTTTCATGCATCCTTCTTAAACCTTCTCTAAAAATCACAGCTAATTCATAATGGAATGTTGGATCATAAGAAATACAGTTTGGAATTGTTGATGCTAACAAATGACTATGACCATCTTGGTGTTGAAGACCTTCTCCTGCAAGTGTTGTTCTTCCTGCAGTCGCACCAATTAAAAAGCCTCTCGCTTGACTATCTCCTGCAGCCCAAGCAAAATCTCCAATTCTTTGAAAGCCAAACATTGAATAGAAAAGATAAATTGGTATCATTTCAATGTCATGATTTGTATATGCTGTTCCAGCTGCTATCCAAGAAGACATTGAACCAGCTTCTGTAATACCTTCTTCTAATACCTGACCACTTTTTTCTTCTCTATAAGATGAAAGTTGTGCTGAGTCCTCTGGCTCATATTTTTGGCCTTCATGAGCATAAATACCTATTTTTTGAAAGAAACCCTCCATTCCAAATGTTCTAGCTTCATCGGGAATAATTGGAACCAATTTTGGTGCAACATTTTTATCTCTCAAAAGATTAGTTAACATTCTTACTAATGCCATTGTAGTAGACATTTCTTTTTCGCCGGTAGACTTTTTCATAAAATCAAAAATATCTTTAACTGGGGCTTTAATCGGTTTTGAATATGATGTTCTCTCTGGTATAAAACCACCAAGTTCTAATCTCTTTTTTTTTAAATATTTAATTTCTTCGGAATTTTCATCTGGTTTGAAATATTCAATATTTTTGACTTGAGAGTCTGTTAAAGGAACATCAAACCTATCCCTGTAATACATTAAATCATCAACATCCAATTTCTTTTGTTGGTGAGTAGTGTTTACACTTTCACCACTTTTACCCATACCATAACCTTTTATAGTTTTAGCTATTATGACTGTGGGGCTTCCTTTGTGATTGACCGCTTTATCATATGCAGCATAAACTTTGTGAGGATCATGGCCTCCTCTATTAAGTCTCCAAATATCAGTATCTGACATTGATGAGACTAATTCTGTTGTTTCAGGGTATTTGCCAAAAAACTTTTCTCGCACATAAAGCCCATTTCTTGCTTTAAATGCTTGATATTCACCATCTACGGTCTCATTCATAATTTTTACTAAATGTCCTGTCTTATCATTTGCTAAAAGTGAATCCCAATACGATCCCCAAATAACTTTTAGAACGTTCCAGCCACCTCCTCTAAAAATACCCTCTAATTCTTGAATTATTTTTCCATTTCCTCTAACTGGACCGTCTAATCTTTGCAAGTTGCAGTTAACAACAAATATTAAATTATCTAAATTTTCACGCGCCGCTAAACCAATTGCCCCAAGTGACTCAGGTTCATCCATTTCTCCATCACCAAGAAAAGCCCAAACTTTTCTTCCCTCATCTTTAATTAATCCTCTATTGATTAGGTATTTCATAAATCTTGCTTGATATATTGCTAACATTGGACCAATGCCCATTGAAACTGTTGGAAACTGCCAAAAGTTTGGCATTAGCCAAGGATGAGGATAAGATGAAAGTCCACCAGTTTGTACTTCTTGTCTAAATCTATCTAACTGTTTTTCATTTAATCTTCCCTCAAGAAAAGCTCTTGCATACATTCCTGGTGCACTATGACCTTGAAAATATACTAGATCACCTCCAAATTTATTATTTTTTGCTCGCCAAAAATGATTCATCCCAACATCATATAATGTTGCAGCTGATGCAAATGTTCCTATGTGACCACCAAGTTCAGGATGTTTTTTATTTGCTCTTACTACCATCGCAGCAGCATTCCATCTAATTAGTGATCTTAACTTACGTTCTATGTTTTGATCTCCAGGCGATCTTTTTTCCTCCTCAGGAGGTATCGTATTCACATAAGGAGTAGTTTGAGTATGAGGAATTTTAGATCCAGCTTTATAAGATTGATCAATTAATTGTTTAATTAAAAAATGAGCCCTTTCAGAACCATCATTTTGCAGGACTGCACTTAATGAATCTAACCATTCTTTAGTTTCAACAGGATCAATATCATCGTTACTACTGACCATTTTAACTTCATTAACTAATCTTGTTTGCTTTATTTGTTTTGGCTCTGTTACTTTTGTTTCAACTTTTATGTCAGATTTAGTTACAGTTTCTGCTTCCTCTATCAATTTCTCTGTTGAAGGCGGTATTTTTTCGTCTAAAGTTTTATTAATTTTGTCATGTTCATCTTTATTTTCTGAAGAGATAGTTAATATCAAATCACCTTTTGAAACTTTATCACCAATTTTTACATTTATATTTTCAATTGTGCCTTCATAATTGGATGGTACCTCAACACTTGATTTATCACTTTCTAAAGTGACAACAGGGTCATTTTTATTGATTTTGTCACCTTTTTTTACAAGTACTTCTATTATTTCAACGTTTTCAAAGTCTCCTATATCAGGAACTAATAAATCTAGATTCATTTTCGTAATATATATATATCAATATTTGCTAAAAAAATAATTTACATTATTAATTATGTATAAAAACTGTACAAATTGCGCCTGTAGCTCAATTGGATAGAGCGCTTGGCTACGGACCAGGAGGTTCTGGGTTCAACTCCTAGCAGGCGCACCAAAATGGAAGGATAAATGAAAATATCACTTGAAAAATCTGTAATATATTTCTTTTGTTTAGTTCTAGTATTCATATTAATTATGGCTATAGTTTTGTAACTCTGTCTTGGAGACCATGAAAAAAATATTTTTACCTTTATTACTTATATTTGTTTGTTCAGCTGCAAGTGCTGAAATTAAGTGTATGAATAAAAGTGGTTTCATAAATGAAAAATTTAAGTATCTAAAAAAAAATTATAAAATAGATGATCCTTCAAATACTCTTATTTTTTTGTTTAACCACGGAGGCAAAGGAGATAGAGCAGCTAAAAAAGGTGACTGTCCTTTTTGGAAACAGTATATTAAAAATGTAGTTGAGTTGTCGAAGGAGGATTTTGGTGCAAAAAAAAATTTAGTATATTTGGTAAATACAAAGCCTTTGTGGGGGGATGCATACAAAGATAAAAAAAGTAAGACAAAATGGTTACCTTTTCCTGGTGGTAAATATCCAGGGAAAACAAAAACTGAAAAGAAAATAGATCTTACAAATGAAATTATCGACAAATTTTTAGCCTTAGGTATCAAACCAAATAATATAATTATATCAGGCCATTCATGCGGCGGATGGTTAACACTTCTCTACACTGCAAGACATCCTGAAAAAGTTAGAGGAGGAATTGCTTATCACCCTGCTTGTTATGGAGAATTATCTGCTTATAAAATTTGGACTGAAGAAGGGAAGGATGATTATCTTTGGGATTATAACGATCATGAAGAGAGTTCAAATACTTCAAAAACTTGTGATACTAAAGATAGATACAAATGGGAGTATGCTTGCTCAAGAAATTATTTAAAGAAAAGAGATATAGAAATAAGTGAAATACAAGGGACAAAAAATTTACGTATTGCAGTAATTCATAATGATGATGATCCGTACGGTGGTAAAACAAGTGCATGGTTAAAAAATATTAAATCAATAAATTTTATTGAAACACCAACAAGTAAAGAAAATTGGAAAATAAATGATAAATCTTGTAAAGCAAAAACTAGTAAACAATGGTATGGATATGGCTATGGTCACCATGTTATGGAGTCAAAGTGCATGCCGGAATTTTTTCCACAAATAGTAAAATATTTTCAAAATTAATGACAAAAAAATTTGAACAATTAAGTAATAAGCCAAGCTACATGAAGCATAATGGTGGTTTATTATTTAGATCTATTAACAAGAAAAAATTTGAGTTTAAAACTAAGATTAAAAAAACACATTTAAATAAAGCTGGGATAACCCATGGTGGTTATATTTGTACAATCATTGATGCTGGTGCAGGTACTGCTTGTCATAGAGCAAGTGGAAATAAACCATGTGTAACTATTTCAT
>CACASS010000029.1 GCA_902535275.1 uncultured Pelagibacteraceae bacterium | reverse complement strand
TTTGATTATTTTTTGAATCTTTAATTAAATTTGTATTAACAATTTTAAGAGTTCCCTCTGAGTTTGATACTATTTGAGATTCTTGTTTTACTGAAGCTGTTCCACCAACGTGAAATGTTCTCATAGTTAACTGGGTTCCAGGTTCTCCAATTGATTGTGCAGATATCATTCCAATAGCTTCTCCTACATGCACCATTTTTCCTCTGGACAAATCTCTTCCATATGAGGTTGCACACACACCTTCTTTTGCGCCACATGTCATTACTGAATATACATTTATACTTTTAACCCCAGCAGCATCAATTTTCTCACATCCAGCTTCATCTATCATTTCATCTTTTTTTATTAAAACATCACCTGTTAATGGATTTTTTATTTCTTTTGCAGCAACTCTTCCTAAAGCTCTTTCAGATAGACTTACCATAATATTACCACCCTCTAGAACTTCTGTAAGTTTTATTGAACCACACTTCATATCACATTTAGGTTTAGTAATTGTTAAATCCTGGGCAACATCACATAATCTTCTAGTCAAATATCCTGAGCTAGCTGTTTTAAGTGCAGTATCTGCTAGCCCCTTCCTTGCTCCATGAGTTGAATTGAAATATTCTAAAGCTGTAAGACCTTCTTTAAAATTGGAAGTGATTGGAGTTTCAATAATTTCTCCTGATGGTTTGGCAATTAAACCTCTCATACCCGCTAATTGTTTCATTTGTGCTGCTGATCCTCTGGCACCACTGTCAGCCATCATAAATACTGAATTAATTTTTAATCCATCATCAGTAACTTCTGTTGCAGAAATTCTTTTCATCATTTCTGATGCAACCCTATCTGTACATTTAGACCAGGCATCAATAACTTTGTTATACTTTTCACCTCTAGTTATAAGTCCCTCTGCATATTGTCCTTCATAATCAGCAATAAGTTTTTTAGTTTCATCAATTAATTGTTCTTTATTATCTGGTATTAAAAGATCATCTTTTCCAAATGATATTCCAGCTTTAAACGCATGTTTAAATCCAATATCTTTTAATTTGTCACAAAATATTACAGTGCTTTTCTGCCCAGAAAATCTAAAGACATGATCTATTACTTCCGAAACTACTTTTTTAGGCAACAATCTATCGATCAATGAAAATTTATTATTTACATTTTTAGGAATAATATTTGATAATAAAAATCTTCCAGCAGTGCTTATATGTTTTTCAAACTTAGTATTTCCTTTTTCATCAACAGTTTCAAATCTCGAAACTATTCTTGAATGTACCTTAATTTGTCCTGTTTCTAATGCGTGTTCTATTTCAGAAGTGTTTACAAAATAACCGTCAACTCTCTCTGTTTGGACTGGAGGCTGTGATAGATAATAAATACCTAAAATCATATCCTGACTAGGTACAATTATAGGCTTACCATTAGATGGGCTTAAAATATTATTTGTCGACATCATCAAAACCCTTGCTTCTAACTGTGCCTCTAGACTTAATGGTACATGGACTGCCATCTGATCTCCATCAAAATCAGCGTTAAATGCTGCACAAGTTAATGGATGAAGTTCAATTGCATTACCTTCAATTAATTTTGGTTCGAAAGCTTGTACTCCAAGTCTGTGTAGCGTAGGAGCTCTGTTTAAAATTACTGGATGCTCTCTTACAATTAGCTCTAATGCGTCCCAAACCTCTGTTCTTTCTCGTTCAACTAATTTCTTAGCCTGTTTAATAGTAGAGGCTAAACCTAACTTATTTAAACGAGCATATAAAAATGGTTTAAATAGTTCTAAAGCCATTTTTTTTGGTAATCCGCACTCATGAAGTTTTAGATCTGGACCAACAACAATTACTGACCTTCCAGAATAATCGACTCTTTTTCCTAAAAGATTTTGTCTGAATCTGCCTTGCTTACCTTTTAGCATTTCAGCTAAAGATTTAAGTGGTCTTTTTCCAGTTCCAGTTATTACTCTTCCTCTTCTTCCATTATCAAAAAGTGCATCAACCGACTCCTGAAGCATTCTCTTTTCATTTCTAACAATAATATCTGGAGCCTTTAAATCTATGAGTCTTTTTAATCTGTTATTTCTGTTTATAACTCTTCTGTATAAATCATTTAAATCTGATGTTGCAAAGCGACCACCATCCAAAGGAACTAGAGGTCTTAATTCAGGAGGTATAACAGGGACTGTAGTAAGTATCATCCACTCTGGTTTGTTTCCTGTCTCGATGAATGACTCAATTAATTTTAATCTTTTAATAGATCTTTCCTCATTAACTTTAGATTTAGTTTCTTTAATATTTTTAATTAAGAGTTCTCTTTCTTCATCTAAATTTATTGATTTAAGAATTTCTAGTATTGCCTCAGCACCTATACCAGCGGTAAATGCCTCCTCACCGTAATCATCTTGATATTTAATAAGTTCTTCTTCACCTAACAATTGATTTTTCTTTAAACCAGTTAATCCTGGTTCAATGACTATAAAGTTTTCAAAATACAAGACTCTCTCAACTTCTTTTAGTTTCATATCTACAACTAAAGAAATTCTACTAGGTAGAGATTTTAAAAACCAAATATGAGCGACAGGTGTAGCTAAATTAATATGACCCATTCTTTCTCTTCTTACATTTGATTTTGTGACTTCAACACCACATTTTTCACAAATTATACCTCTAAACTTCATTCTTTTATATTTACCACATAAGCATTCGTAATCTTTAATTGGGCCAAATATTCTAGCGCAAAATAGACCGTCCTTTTCTGGTCTAAATGTTCTATAATTTATAGTTTCAGGTTTTTTTATTTCTCCAAAAGTCCATGACTTAATTTTTTCAGGACTAGCTAAAGTAATTTTAATACTGTTAAAGTTTTGTGCTTCTGTAATCTCTGATGATTTAAAAAGATCTGATAATTCTTTGCTCATAATCTCAATTTAACTCCACATTTAAGGCTAAAGATTTAATTTCTTTCACCAGTACATTAAAGGATTCTGGAATACCAGACTCAAAGTTTTCTTCTCCTTTTACAATTGTCTCATAGACTTTAACCCTTCCAGCCACATCATCCGATTTAACTGTAAGAATTTCTTGTAACGTGTATGATGCTCCATAAGCTTCTAAAGCCCATACTTCCATTTCTCCAAATCTTTGACCACCTAGTTGAGCTTTACCACCTAAAGGTTGTTGTGTAACTAAACTATAAGGTCCAGTTGATCTTGCATGTATTTTATCCTCAACTAAATGATGAAGTTTAAGCATATAAATAATACCTACCGTTACTGGTCTATCAAACTTTTCTCCTGTTCTACCATCCCATAATTCTGTTTGTCCTGAGCTTGGTAGATTAGCTAAATTTAACATTTTAGTTACATCTTTTTCTTTTGCTCCATCAAATACAGGTGTTGAAATTGGTACTCCATTTTGAATATTTTGACATAAATCTTTAAATTCTGAGTTTGACAAGCTATCAATATTTTCTTTGTAAACTTCTTCACCATAAACAGATTTTAAAAATTTTAAAATCTTATCTTCTTTTTCAATCTTTTTTTGATTTTGATTAATTAAATCTGTTAATTGTTCACCTAATTCTTTACACGACCAACCTAAGTGAGTTTCTAGAATTTGTCCTACATTCATTCTACTTGGCACTCCTAGAGGGTTTAATACTATATCTACAGGTTTGCCATTTTCTCTGTATGGCATATCTTCTACTGGAACTATTTTACTTACAACGCCCTTATTTCCATGTCTTCCTGACATTTTATCACCAGGTCTTAATCTTCTTTTGACAGCAACAAAAACTTTCACCATTTTCATTACACTTGGCAACAAGTCGTCACCTTGTCGTATTTTTATGACCTTATCTTCAAACCTTTCTTGAATATCTTTATTTGCTTTATCAAATTGAGATCTTAATTGAAGCATAGCTTCACTTTTTTGCTTATCTTCTACATTTATTTTAAATAAATCCGATATTGTTAAATCAAAAATTACACCCTCAGATAAATTTGTTCCTACCTCATAATTTTTTAATTTTTTTATTATTTTTGAATTTGTTAGTATTGATGTCGCTCTCTGCTTTATACTCCTTTCTAAAATTTCTTCCTCAACATTTTTGTCTTGTTGAACACTCTCAATTTCAGCACGCTCAATCGTTATTGATCTTTCATCTTTTTCAATACCGTGTCTATTAAAAACTCTTACATCAACTACTATTCCTCCACTACCACTAGGCATTTTTAAAGATGTATCAGTCACATCTATAGCTTTCTCACCAAAAATTGATCTTAAAAGTTTTTCTTCAGGACCAGATGCAGAGTCTCCCTTAGGAGTAACTTTTCCTACTAATATATCTCCTGGCTTAACCTCGGCTCCGATATAAACAACTCCTGACTCGTCTAAATTCTTTAAAGATTCTTCATTTATGTTTGGGATATCTCTAGTTATGTCTTCTTCACCTAATTTTGTGTCTCTTGCCATTATTTCATATTCTTCTATATGAATTGATGTGAAAACATCGTCTGTTACACATCTTTCTGATATCAAGATTGAATCCTCAAAATTGTATCCTTGCCATGGCATAAAAGCTACCGTTACATTTTTTCCTAAAGCTAATTCACCGGTCTTAGTTGATGGACCATCAGCTATTATATCACCTGACTTGACTTTATCGCCTACTCTAACCAATGGTTTTTGGTTTATACAAGTATTTTGGTTTGATCTTTTAAATTTCTGTAAATTGTATATGTCTACGCCTGATTGTGAGTAATCTTTCTCATTTGAGGCTTTAATTACAATCCGTTTACCATCAATTTTATCAACAATACCATCTCTTTTTGCAACTATAGTCACACCTGAATCAAGTGCTACATCACTTTCTATTCCAGTGCCAACTAATGGTGCTTCAGGTTTAAGAAGTGGCACTGCCTGCCTCATCATATTTGATCCCATAAGTGCTCTGTTTGCATCGTCATTTTCTAAAAATGGTATGAGTGATGCTGCAACTGAAACTAGTTGTTTAGGGGATACATCAATATAATCTATATTCTCAGGTTTAGATAAAATAAAATCTAAATTTGCTCTGCTAGATACTAAATCTTCTACAAATTTTCCATTTTTATCTAAAACTGAATTTGCTTGGGCAATTGTGAATTTTGTCTCTTCCATTGCTGAGAGATATTCAATGTTATCTTGGACAACTCCATTTTCAACTTTTTTATATGGACTTTCTATGAAGCCATATTTATTTATCTTTGAATAGGTAGATAAGCTGTTTATTAAGCCAATATTAGGACCCTCTGGTGTCTCGATTGGACAAATTCTTCCATAATGTGTTGGATGAACATCCCGAACTTCAAATCCAGCTCTTTCTCTTGTAAGACCACCAGGCCCTAGTGCTGAAACTCTTCTTTTATGGGTAATTTCAGATAAAGGATTAGTTTGATCCATAAATTGCGAAAGTTGAGATGTTGCAAAAAAATCTTTTAAAGAAATAGTTAAAGGTTTCGCATTTATTAGATCTTGAGGCATTGCGGATTCAACATCTAAAGTGGTCATTTTTTCCTTTATAGCCCTTTCCATTCTATAGACTCCAATTCTTGCTTGATTCTCGACAAGCTCGCCTACAGATCTAACTCTTCTGTTACCCAAGTGGTCAATGTCATCAACTTCATCTTTGCCATCTCTTAAATCTAACATTTTTTTTATTATTGATAGAATGTCATCATTTCTTAATATTGTTATTTTATCTGAACAGTTTAAATCCAATCTAGAGTTCATTTTTACTCTTCCAACATCAGATAGATCATATCTATCAGAGCTAAAAAATAGGTTATTAAAAATTTGTGTAGCAATTTCAATTGTTGGTGGTTCACCAGGTCTTAAAATTTTATATATCTCAGTGATTGCATCATTTTTATTTTCATTTTTATCATTTAAAATAGTTTGTAGTAAATATGGTCCTTTAGATATTGAATTTGTTTTTGAAACTGTGATGTTTTTAATATTTTGTTCTAAAATTTTTGAAATAATTGTTTCATTTATTTCGGTTCCAATTTTAAAAGTATCTTCACCAACAATGATATCTTCATGCAAATACTTACCGTAAATGAATTCATTTGGCACAAAAACATCCTTTAATCCGTCATTTTGAAGTTTTTTTGCGACTAAAAAATTGATTTGTTCACCTGTCTTTACTAAAGTTTTATTATTTTTAGCATCAATTATTTCTTCTGAAAAATTTTTTGCTTTATAATTTTCTGGATCAAATTTGACTTTCCATTTTTTAATACCTGCATCAAATGAAAAAGTTTCTTTTTCATAAAATTCATTAACGATATCAGATTTTGAATATCCTAAAGCTTGTAAAAGAGTTGAAACAAATATTTTTTTTTTTCTATCTATTCTGAAATACAAAAAATCTTTAACATCAAATTCAAAGTCTAGCCAAGAACCCCTATTTGGAATAACTCTACAATTAAATAAAAGTTTACCACTTGCATGAGATTTTCCTTTGTCGTGATCAAAAAATACACCTGGACTTCTATGCATTTGGTTAACTACAACCCTCTGTACTCCATTGGTAATAAAAGTTCCACTGTTTGTCATCATTGGAACTTCACCCATATAAACCTCTTGCTCTTTCGCAGACAAAATATCTTTAGTATTATTTTCCTGGTCTATCTCATATACAACTAATCTCAATGTACACTTTAATGCAGCAGAATAAGTTAAGCCACGAGTTATACATTCTTCTACATCAAATTTCGGTTTTTCAAGTCTGTAAGATATATACTCTAGGGTTGCTTTGTCATTTAAATCTTCTATTGGAAAAATACTTTTAAAAACTCTGTGAAAACCTTTTACTAAATTTTTTTCAACCTCACCACTGAATTCTGTTAGTTCCTTGTAAGAATTTTTTTGAACTTCAATTAAGTTTGGAATTGATAAACTTTCTTTAAGTTTACCAAAACTTTTACGAATATTTTTTTTCTTTGTAAAAGATAATTGCATATCTAATTTTGCTGAACAATATTTTCAGCAATTAAATTCTTTCTATTATATATTTTACTTAAGTTCTACTTTTGCACCAGCGGCTTCTAATTTAGCTTTAATTTCTTCCGCATCTTTTTTGTTTACACCAGACTTCACCTCTTTAGGTGCACCCTCAACTAAATCCTTAGCTTCTTTTAACCCTAGTTCTGTAACGGCCCTTACTTCTTTTATAACATTAATTTTCTTATCACCCGCAGATGTAAGTATAATTGTAAAATCGTCTTTTTCCTCAGCAGGAGCTTCTCCTCCAGCAGCTGCAGGTGCAGCAGCAACTGCTGCTGCAGCTGTTACTCCCCATTTTTCCTCTAATTGTTTTGATAGCTCAGCTGCTTCTACTACAGTTAAGCTTGATAAATCCTCTATAATTTTATTTAAGTCAGCCATAATAATAATTTTTTTTGTCCCTGGTTATTTTTTTGATTTTTCGAGCGCTAAAATAGCGATTTTTGACGCTGGTGCAAGTAAAATACTTGTTATTTTTTGTGCTGGAGACCTCAAAATACCTACTATTTTAGCTCTCGCTTCATCTAGAGTAGGCAATGTGGCAACATTTTTTACCCCTTCAACATCTAATATGTCTGCACCCATGATTCCACCTAAGATTTTTAAATTTTTATTTTCTTTTGAGAATGAGGTGAGAATTTTTGCAGAAGTTATTGCATCCTCTGATAAAGCAATAGCAGTCGGGCCTGTAAATAAATTTGAAAGTTCCTTACATTTTGTTTTTTCTAATGCAAGCTTTGTAATCCTGTTATTTGTTATTTTAAATTTTATTCCATGTTCACGCATTTTTTTTCTTAATTCATCAAGTTGTGTTACATTCAACCCTTGGTAATGAGTAACTATTACAGCCTCAGATTTATCAAACTGTGTTGTCATTTCATCTATGTACTGTTTCTTTTGGTCTTTATTCATCATGATTACAAACTCTTATCCATTTTAACTTTATAAGATACACCCATACTTGATGTAACATACAACTGTTTAACTAGATCACCTTTAATTGTTAAATTAGATTTTTCTTTGTCTAATGCATCAATAACGGCATTATAGTTTTTAATTAATTTTTCATCATCAAAAGATTTTTTTCCTATACTTAAACCAATATTTCCATCTTTGTCATTTCTTATTTCTACTTGACCAGCTTTTGCTTCGTTCACTGCTTTTGAAATGTCATTAGTAACAGTCCCCAATTTAGGATTTGGCATTAAACCTTTTGGACCTAATACTTTACCTAGCTTTGAAAGTTTAATCATCATTGATGGTGTACAAATAAGCTTGTCAAAATTTAAGTCGCCATTTTTAATTTTTTCAATAAAATCATCCCCACCAACTATATCGGCATTTGCTTTTTTAGACTCATCTATTTTATTGTCTTCACAAACTACAGCTACCTTGACCGTTTTTCCTGTTCCTCCTGGCATATTTACAATAGTTCTTAAATTTACTTCATTTTTTTTTTGTTTATTATTAATTCTGAAACTTAAATCAATAGATTCATCAAACTTTGCAGTACAATTATTTTTAATATTGATCAAAATTTTATCTAAAGTTTCTGACTTTAATTCTTTGGTCTTTTGTGGAAGTTTTTTGTATCTTTTTGATTTCATTACTCCTTTACCTCTATACCCATTGACCTAGCTGACCCAGCAATTATTTTCGCCGCTTCGTCTAAATCATGCGCATTTAAATCGTCCATTTTTTTTTCTGCTATATCTTTTAATTGCTGTTTAGAAATTGTTCCAATAATATTTCTACCTGGTTCTTTTGAACCACTTTTTAGTTTCATTGCTTCTTTAATAAAATGAGATGCAGGTGGTGATTTAATTACAAAATCAAATTTTTTATCTTTATAAACTGTTATTATAACAGGAACAGGTTTGCCTGCAAAAGATTTTGTTTTATCATTAAAAGCTTTACAAAATTCCATAATGTTAATACCTCTTTGACCGAGGGCAGGACCTACAGGAGGAGCAGGATTAGCTTGACCACCTTTAATTTGTAATTTTATGTATCCACTTACTTCTTTCTTTGCCATATTAACTTTCTTTTTCAACTTGATTATATTCTAAATCTACAGGTGTTGGACGACCAAAAATAGAAACTGATACTTTTAATCTTAATTTTTCTTCATCTATATCCTCAACTAAACCACTAAAGGATGCGAAAGGCCCGTCTATAACTTGAACTTTTTCCCCAATATTATATTCAACACCAGATTTTGGTTGTGCAACACCATCTTTGATTTGACCTAATATTTTTTCAATCTCTTTATCAGATACAGGTATTGGAGAACCTTTTGATCCTAAAAATCCGCTAACTTTTTTTAAGTTTTTAATCATATGATAAATATTATTATCCATTTCAGTCTTAACTAACACATATCCAGGAAAATATTTCTTTTTTCTCTGTACTCTTTTCCCCCTTTTAACCTCTGTTATGTCATGAGTTGGAACAATTATTTCATCTATTTTTTGAGATACATTAGCTTTTTCTGCTTCCTCTTTTATTAGTTTAGCAACTTTATTTTCAAAACTTGAGTGAGATTGAACTATGTACCAATTCTTCATTATATACTAACTTTAAGAATAATTTCCAATAAGAATTTTAGAATCTGATCTAATAATAAGAAAAATAAAGAAGCTAAAACAGCCATTGCAAATACCATTAAAGCACCTTGAACAGTTTCTTTTGCTGTAGGCCATGTTACTTTAAAAGCCTCTTGTTTTACATCCTGAATAAATTTTAATGGATTTTTCATATTTTTATTTAATTAATATGGCAGGAGCGAAGGGAATCGAACCCCCAACCTCCGGTTTTGGAGACCGGCGCTCTACCAATTGAGCTACACTCCTATTGAGTTTACTCTATAATCTTTGTTACTACTCCAGCTCCTACTGTTCTACCACCTTCTCTAATTGCAAAATTAAGTTTTTCGTCCATTGCAATTGGTGTGAT
>CACASS010000028.1 GCA_902535275.1 uncultured Pelagibacteraceae bacterium | reverse complement strand
CTTCAAATTTTTTATCTAAATTTTCGACTTGCGCAGTCATATATTTCTCAGCAACTTTACCTGCCTCCATTAAAGCATTTTGTTGTTTTGAATTTAATTTATCAAAACTCATTTTTGACATCAAAATTGGCTCATACATAAACCATAATCCAAATTTTCCTGGAGGTGTTGCACAACTTACTTGTTCATAAATTTTGTAACTTACAAAACTTCCCGAACTAGTATTTGCACCAGTTAAAACTCCTGTTTGCAATCCAGTGTAAATTTCAGATGAAGGCATACTTTGAATACCAGCACCCGCTGCTTCTAACATTTGGTTAAATGCTTTACCAGCTGCTCTCATTACCTGTCCTTTAGCATCTGATGGATTTTTTATACATTTAGATTTTGAAGCAAATCCACCACCAAGCCAAGCATCTGATAATACAACTACACCAGCATCATTAATGATTCTCTTGATCTCAGTCATCATTGGACCTTTATTAAATCTTAAGGCATGATCATGATTTTTTACTGTTCCTGGCATTAGTGTTGCATCAAATTCAGGATGAAATTTAGATGCGTATGCCAATGGAAATGCAGAAATATCTAACTGACCAGTTGTCATTGGTTTCCATTGTTCTTTTGGTTTATAAAGTGACTTTGCTGGATAAATTCTAATATCCAAATCTACACCTGCTTTTTTTACTTCATCAGCAATTATTTGAACCATTTCATGTCTTGGATCAAAAGAACCATCGGCTCTTGGAGTACCTGGCCATTGGTGACTAGCTTTTAATGTCACAGCATAAGCTGATCCAATTAATGAGAAAGCTAAAAATAATGTTGTGAAATAAAACTTATTTTTTTAAACATGTTTTCCCCTCTTTAAATTAATTTAATAAACATATTAAATTGAACTTATTAGTAAGAGTCAATATAAGGAAATGTCATATATTTAATTATGGATGGACCATTAAAAAATTTATTAGTTGTTGATTTAACAAGGGTTTTAGTAGGACCTTATTGTACGATGATACTCTCAGATTTAGGTGCAAGAGTTATAAAAATTGAAGCACCAGAAACAGGTGACGACTCTAGAAAATTTGGGCCTTTTGTTAAAGATTATTCTGCATACTTTATGTCCTTAAATAGAGGTAAAGAAAGTATAGCTTTAAACTTGAAAAACGAAGATGACAAAAAAATTTTTGATAAAATTTTATCCAAAGCAGATATTTTAGTAGAAAATTTTAAGCCTGGAACATTAGACAAATGGGGTTTTGGTTGGGAAGTTGTAAGTAAGAAATATCCTAAATTAATTTATGCATCAGCATCTGGTTTTGGACAAACCGGACCATTAAAAGAACTTCCAGCTTACGATATGGTGGTTCAGGGAATGGGCGGTTTAATGAGTGTTACCGGTCATCCGAATTCTGAACCCACAAGAGTTGGAACATCTATTGGAGACATTACTGCAGGTCTATTTACGGCAATTGGAATTAATGCAGCTTTGTACGATAGGCAAAAAACTGGAAAGGGTGCTTTCATTGATGTATCAATGTTAGATTGTCAAATTGCAATTTTAGAAAATGCAATTGCAAGATATCTCTCCAAAAATGAAATTCCAGGACCAATGGGTTCAAGACATCCATCTATTGCTCCCTTTGAAGCTTTTAAAACAAAAGATAGTCACATAATTATTGCTGCAGGAAATGATAAACTTTTTGCAAAACTTTGTGACGTATTAAAAATTCCTGAGATCTCAAGTGATGAAAGATTTAATTCAAATTCATTACGATGTGAAAACATGGGTCTATTAAAAGAAATTTTTGAAAAACAATTAAATTTAAAAACTACAGATGAATGGGTCAAAGAAATGGAGAAATTAAAAATCCCATGTGGACCAATTTTTAATATTAAACAAGCAGTAGAAAACCCTCAAATTCAAGAAAGAAATATGATTGTAAAATCATACCACAAAATTATTGGTGAATTTAAATCTGCAGGAAACCCAATCAAAATGTCTACCTATAAAGATGAAAATACAAGAGGTGATATCCCTGATTTAGATGAGCACAGGGAAAAAATAATAAAGGAATTTAGTTAATTTATTCTTGGTTTTCTGTCTCGTCGGATACAGTCTCTTCTTGATCTTTCATTTCGTCCAATGAAACATCAGTCTCTTCTTCTTGCACGTCCTCAACGGGTTCGGATGAAGGTTGTTCTGCTGTATTTTGTAACTCAGCTAAATCATCTTTAGAAACTTGAATTTTTTCAGGGATTTTTCTTGCTCTTTTAGATGGGAGTATAGGAACTCCACTCTTTGAAATTTCTCCTTTATAAAGATTTTCAAAATCGTCACCTATATCATCCTCGTCCTCTGAAGTATCATCAATTTGCTCGACATGTTTTCTTAATTTGTAAACTGCAGCCTCTGTTAAATCTGGAACTTTAATTGTTTCTTCAGCTATTTCTCTTAATGCTATGACAGTATTTTTATCATTATCTCTATCTAAAGTAGGTTCCAAACCTGAATTAAGTTGCGTTGCTCTCTCCTTTGCAACTAATACTAATTCATAAGGACTATCAACTTTATCTATACAATCTTCAACTGTTACTCTTGCCATGGACGGTTAGATACACCTCGATTATAAAAAAATCAAGCAGTATTAAAGATAAACTGGATTTAATTTTTTTCGTATAGTGAAAAGTAGGGCTATAGAGCATGCTATAGCAATTGCTGCAATAAATGCGATTTTTTCAATTGAAAATCCAGCATCTATAAAAAAGCCAAATAATGCAGTACCAAAAGCAGTTGCAAATACCATTAAAGCAGTAGTTAAAGCTTTAATAGATCCAATATATTTTACCCCGTAAATTTCGGCCCACGTTGACGATCCTAATAGATTAGCAAGACCATTTGATATTCCAACCAATCCTAGAAATAAAAAAGCAGTTTGCGGGGCATCAAAATATATGATCACTAAAGTTCCTAAGAATAATGGAATATTCATATAGATAAGTAATTTTCTACTTGTAAACTTATCAATTAAATATCCAGCAACAATTAATGTAATAACAGAAAAAATTGAGTAGGACATAAAAGATTGCGCAATTGTATATTCACCCCACCCTTTCGAATTAGTGACAAATGATTGATACACAAATACTCCTGTAGCTATCCAGGGCATTGCCAACATATTTAATGAGACAATGTAAAATCTATAATCTCCAAGTACCTCTATTCTTTTCCAGTTTTTAATATTTTCTTCTTTTAAACTTTTGTTTTCACTACCCTCTCTAGTATCTAATTTGACATCTTTAACTAAAATATAAGATGCTAACGGAAGACAAATTAAAACTATTAAAGAAAAGATTACCCATAAATTCTGCCAAACAATTAGAGTTAAAAGATAAACAATTAAAACAGGCATTATGAACTCTGCAGAGGATAAACCAAACCAAATAATGCTTAAGGCTTTACCTCTAGATTTTGTAAAATATCTTGAAATAGTAGTTGAAGCTGTGTGAGACATTAATCCTTGCCCAGAGAATCTCATTAAAAAAATTGCAACAAATAAAAAAGCTACTGATGATGTTTTAGAAAAGAAAAAAGAGGAAAAAGATAAAAGTATCGTAACAAAGATTGCAAATTTAAGTACATTTACATCATCAATTTTTTTTCCAATCCAAATAAGAAGCAAACTACTAAATAGAGTTGCAGATGCATAAATCGTGCCAAATTGTCCATGTGTTATAGAAAGAGTTTCTCTTATACTAGAATTAAACAGTCCTATAAAAAAACTCTGTCCAAAACACGAAAAAAATGTAAAAATAAAACCAAAAATAATTACTTTTAAACTTAAACTTTTAAACATATAAATAATTTATGACATGTAATGTTGCTTTCATAGGTCTCGGGGTAATGGGTTATCCGATGGCTGGTTATATATCAAAAGCTGGGCATAATGTAAGTGTTTTTAATAGAACAACTGCCAAAGCTGAAAAATGGATTTCTGAGTATAAAGGTAAAATGGCTTCAACACCAAAAGAAGCTGCAGAAGGTGCTGATTTTATTTTTACTTGTGTAGGTAACGATGAGGATTTGAGACAAGTTAGTTTAGGTGAAAATGGATTATTTCATAGTGCTAAAGAAGGTTCGATATATGTAGATAATTCAACTGTGTCTGCAGAAGTATCTAGAGAACTTTATAATAAAGCAAAAGAAAAAGGATTTGCTTTTTTAGATGCACCAATTTCTGGAGGCCAATCTGGAGCTGAAGGAGGAATTTTAACAGTTATGGTCGGTGGTGATGAAGAAGCTTTTAAAAAAGCAGAACCAGTTATTGATTGCTATAGCAAAAAAGTAAAATTAATTGGTCCATCAGGAAGTGGCCAACTTACGAAAATGATGAATCAAATGTGTATTGCAGGAGTTGTTCAAGGTTTATCAGAGGCTATTAATTTTGGAATAAATGCTGGATTAGATATTGATAAAGTAATGGAAACTATATCAAAAGGTGCAGCACAATCTTGGCAAATGGAAAATAGATATAAAACTATGGTTGAGGATAAATTTGATTATGGTTTTGCAGTTGATTGGATGAGAAAAGATTTAAAAATTGTAATTGAGGAAGCAAAGAGAAATGGTTCACCTGTTCCGATTACTGAAATAGTTGATGAATATTATGCAGATGTTCAAAAAATGGGTGGAAATCGTTGGGATAGTTCTAGTCTAATTGCTAGACTTAAAAAAAAGTAATCCAATGTCAAATACCGTCCCATACTATGAGGACTTTTCTGAAATAAAGAAAAAAATATGGTCTATGCTTGATGATGCAGTGACTAATAGATCATCTCCTTTTAGAATTCCAGTTTTTGTTTGTGGTGATCAATCAGACTTTGATGGAAGGATTGTAGTTCTTAGAAAATCTGACCAATCAAATAATCTTCTTCAGTTTCATAGCGATATACGATCTGACAAAATTCCAAAATTAAAAAAAAATAGCAGTGCAGTATTAATATTCTATGACAAAGAAGAAAAGATTCAGCTTAGAGTTAAAGTGAATTGTGTTGTTAATCATGATAATGAAATTACAGAACTATCATGGTCAAAAACAGCCCATGTAAGTAGAAAATGCTATTTAGTAAATAATGGTCCTGGCACTGAAATTGATGAGCCTAGTTCTGGTTTAAGTGAGGAAATCGAAAAATCTGGTTTTACAATGGAACAAAGTGAAGAAGGCTATAAAAACTTTACTGTAATTCAATGCAATATTGAGAGTATAGAATGGTTATATCTTGCAGCAAAAGGTCATAGAAGAGCAAGATTTGATATCTCAAATAATAAACAAAACTGGCTAGTTCCATAAAAATGCTAAGTGGATTAATTATTGCTGTAGCACTTGTTTTAGGTGGATTGGCTGTTATGAGGTTTGGCATTTTTCAAATCAGAAAATTTAAAAAAGGTGAAACCAAAGTTACTAAAAAAATTAGTGAGCAAATAGCTTTTATAATATTTTTTTTAATTATTTTAGGATTAATTATTTACTCAGTTAATGACCTTCTTTTCTGAAAATCAGTTAAGGATTAACTAAAAATATCTTGAATTTTTAAGTTCTTACTCGGTAAGATTTTTTTTACGACTCTTTTATATTTACTTAATCTTTCATAAAATTCTCCAGCACTCATTTTAAAAGTCTGCTCAAATGCTTTTTCCCATTTTCTGTGCTTTGCTCTCTCAATCCAAAAATCTCTAAAAACTAATTTAAAAGCTTGTTGTTCAGAAATATTATTTTTCTTCAGTTCATTTACTAATACTAGCACCATGAAGGCAGAACCTGTATAATTGCCATCCATTCCTTTTTTATTTGATGTTTTGTGTTTTTCGTAAAGGCTAGGTTCTTTTAAAACCTTTTTACTCCACATTTCTTTTCTTGAAAGATCATTTTTTAAACTGTCTTTTCCATAATATTGTTTCACATACATTTCTTCAAAAACTTTTGCTCCTCCCTCGGTTAACCATTTTGGTGAGTCTCTATCTGATAATTTATTTTCTGAAAGTGATATTTGATAAACATGAAAATATTCATGAGCAATCACAGAATAACGGTGTATATATTTTTTTGCTAATTCTTTACTTGGTATTTCTATCTGCATCCATCTAGTTGAACCATCACCGCAAATACATGAACCTTTCATATTATTCTTAACTTCTGGAAAAGGATTTTTTGTACTTTTCCAAGCATAGATATCCATTCCTGGACTTTTGAGATAATCATTCATATTATCTTGAATAGGTAGAACTTCTTGTAAAACATCCATTATATTCTTGAATTCAGTTACCCATTTTTTGGGTAAATTTTCATGAATATTGTATCTAAACTCAAATTTTTCATTAGCTACTGCAGTATTCAGAGATATTAATAAAGCGATAAAAATTATAAATACTTTTCTCATTTAGATATATTTTTGTCGTTTAATTCTATCATCGCTTTTCCAGGTGCAAAAGTATAATCGTTATCATCCAATAATTTTCCATTTTTCATATTATATAATTTCCAATTAAATTTAATATTGCTATTTTGTTTTTTTCCTAATTTTAAAATTGTTAATTCAATTTTTCTAGGTTTCCCCCCAGAAGACCCTTCAAAAGACCTGGTTTCTCCCTCTTTCCAAATTCCCAAGGGAAATTTACATCCATTTTCAATTATTCTACCACCACGTCTACTATCCCAAATTCTTCCTATACATTGTCCATCGTTAGTTATAGTAAATAGCTGAGTTTTGAGACCACTTTGCCCTTTTCTTGTTCTTTTATAAACTTTTATTTTTTCTCCAGTTTCTGGATGGTGCCAATCTTCAGGACCTATAATTTCCTTTTTTTTCTTTTCGCCAAATATTAAATTAGCATTTGTAAATTTAATTTCTGTATCATTTCTAATTTTTCCACCCGTAAACAACTCTAAAGGTATAAATCTTTCAAAAGCTTGGGAGAATTGTGGAAATAAAGCTATTAAGATTATCAGCAATATTTTCATCTCTAGAAATTTTTGAAATCTTTATATAAATTATATGTGCACCAGGTTCTTTTCTTTTTAATTTTTTTTAGTTTTTTATGAGAATATCTATCTCTCCATTCATAATTACTATCAGGAGAAATACCTCGACCAACTTCTGCAGCCATTGCACATTTTAAGTAAACAGGGTTAAATGGAGTGCTAGAAGTTGGTTCTAAAAAAACAGAATCTTTAAAATCAGGACAAGTAGGATCTTTAAGATTATACAATGATGAGCCCAAATTATACTTGTCTCCCCCGTCAGGCCCTCCAATTATTGTCCCAAACTTGTGTGATTTTTTAGCTCCTTTTGTACATGGCCAAGCAAATCCATTTACATGCATTAATTCATGTAAGGTAATTAAAATTCTTTTATTTTTATTTGTGTTATATTTACTTTTTAAAAAAATATATCCATGGTGAACAGCTCCTTGTCCCCCATCTCTATGTCCTACATCAACCCATGAAAAGTACAATTTATTAGGATTATTAAAACCTAATTTTGTCAAATATGCATCAGGGTATTCCATATTATAGTTTCCTTTATATTGTTTATCCAATCTAACAAAAGAAATATCCATTTTGCCATCTTCCCTTAAGTCATACCTAAACTTCTGATTACCCTTTGTCATTTCGAGCATTTTTTCATTAGCCTCTAATAACTCTTTCTCCATTTTTCCATTGATATCCCATTCTCTATCCTCGCTATCTTTATTTAATAGATAAATAAAATGAACTTGAGGTTCATCAGTAACATCTGGTTGATCTTCAAAAAATCTTCCAGGTTTTTCGTCTGAGGCGAAAGAGAAGGATGAAAATAAAAATATTATAAAAAATATAATTATTTTTTTCATTTTTTTAAAATACAGATTTAGAATATTTTTTCCAGTTTTCTTGGTACCTAATTGCATTTTGTTTTACTGCTTCAATTTCATCATTAGTTAACTGACGAATAATTTTTCCAGGTGAACCCATTACTAGCGAGTTATCAGGAATTTCCTTATTCTCTGTAATTAATGATTTTGCACCAATAATACAATTTTTTCCTATTTTGGCTTTATTAAGAACTACAGCTCCAATACCAATTAAAGAATTGTCATCAATTGTGCAGCCATGAAGCATTACTAAATGACCTATAGTTACATTCTTTCCAATTTTTAATGGATAACCTGGGTCAGTATGCAAAACACTTCCATCTTGAACATTTGATCCTTCACCTAAGTGAATGTTTTCAATATCTCCTCTTAATGTTGCATTAAACCAGACACTAGAGTTTTTCTCTAATGTTACATCACCAATTATAACAGCGTTTGGTGCTACCCAATTTTCGCCAAGGTTTTTTGGTTTTTTATCTTTTAAATCGTAAAACATAAATTATATAGTCTTTTAACATGGCATTAACCAAAACACCAATATGTGACTTCGGCAAAAAAGCTGATAACTTTGAACTCAAATCTATAGATAATAAAATAATTTCCTTGAATGATGCAAAAGGTGAAAATGGAACACTAATAATGTTTATCTGTAATCACTGTCCATATGTATTAGCTGTCATAAATAATGTTGTTGAAGATTGTAAAGAATTAGAAAATAATGGAATTAAATCTATAGCAATAATGTCAAATGACCCAAAAAGATATGAAGAAGACTCATTTGATAACATGATTAAGTTTTCAAAAAATCATAATTTTAATTTTCCATATGTAATAGATGAAACTCAAGAAGTAGCAAAAACTTATGGTGCGGTCTGCACTCCAGATTTTTTTGGATACAATAAAGATCTTGAACTTCAATATAGAGGAAGAATAAGAGAGTTAAAAAATTTGAAACCAATAGAAAGTGGAGATAGTGAACTTAAAAATGCAATGAAAATGATTGCAAAATCAAACAATGGTCCAAAAGAACAGTTTCCTAGCATGGGCTGCAGCATTAAATGGTTTTAATAACCTATGTATTTAGTCATAACTAGATCTTTTCCACCAGAATTAGGAGGCATGCAAAACCTAATGTGGGGACTTTCGAGATCTCTCTCAAAACTAAACCTTATAAAAGTTTTTGCAGATTATCATGAAAATCATGAAGAGTTTGATAAATCAGTTTCATTTTCAATAGAAAGAGTAAGTGGAATTAAGCTTATTAGAAAATATAGAAAATCATATATGATTAATGATTATCTTGAACAAAATAATAAGGTACAATGTATTATCGCTGACCATTGGAAAAGTTTGGAGCTTATAAAAACAAATAAAAAAAAAATCTGCTTAATTCATTCAAAAGAAATTAATCACACAAAAGGTTCAAGTTTAAATAAAAAAGTATTATCAGTTCTAAATAATGTTGATCATATTGTAGCAAATTCAAATTATACGAAAAATTTAGCAATAGACTTGGGTGTTGAGGAAAATAAAATTGTTATAATTAACCCTGGAATTGACCAAGTCAGTGAGGTTCCTGAGAAATATTTGAATGAGGCAGAAGAAATACTTAAAGGCAAAAAATATAGAATAATTACAGTTTCTAGATTCGATAAAAGAAAAAATCATGAAAAAGTAATTATGGCTGTTAGAAATCTAAAAGAAATTTATCCAGAAATTGTCTATACATGTGTCGGATACGGTGAGGAGGAGGAAAAATTAAAAAAATTAGTAATTGAACTTAAATTAGAAGAACAAGTAACTTTCTTAAAAGATATTCCTTCAGATCTAAAAAATGCTCTTATCGTAAAATCAGATATTTTTGTAATGCCTTCAGTAATTTATAAAAAATCTGTTGAGGGATTTGGTATTGCTTATGTAGAAGCTGCACAATATGGAATCCCATCTATTGGTGGTAAAGATGGAGGTGCCTCTGATGCAATAATCCATGAAAAAACTGGCTTGATATGTGATGGAAATAAACTTGAGGATATCTATTCAAGTATAGAGAACCTTTTTAAAGATAATAAGTATTTAGAATATGGAAAAGAGGCAAAAATTAATGCTGAAAACTTCCTTTGGGATAGAATAATTGAAAATTATAAAAGAATCTTATAGAATTTAGATATGATAGCGAAATTTAATAATATTTTTTACTTAATTATCTTTCTTGCACATTTTATAGCGATAGCCGCATATTGTTTTCAAACAATTGTAGGAACCAAAAAATTTATGGATAAGTTTGGTATAGATCACAGTGCAGCTGTAATGGTTAGATTTGTTGGAGCGCTAATGCTTGGTTGGGTAATAATGGCTATTTATATAATGTTTGTTAGACCAAATGGAG
>CACASS010000027.1 GCA_902535275.1 uncultured Pelagibacteraceae bacterium | reverse complement strand
TGATGGAAGTAGTATTCCAATTATAAAAAGTAACTATAAGCAAATTTTTTCTCCTCAAACTGCCTACCAAATGACTTCAATATTAGAAGGAGTTATTCAAAGAGGTACAGGAAAAAGACTTCGTGATTTAAATTTACAAATAGCAGGAAAAACTGGAACAACTAATAATAATACTGATACCTGGTTTATTGGATTTACATCTAATTTAGTAATTGGAGTTTATGTTGGGTATGATAATCCAAAAAGATTGGGAAAATACGAAACAGGTTCTAAAACAGCACTACCAATATTTAAAGAGTTTGTAAAAAATGCAGCAAACAACTACGAGGCCAGACCTTTCAAAATTGCTAATGGTATTAAAATGATGGTAATTGATGCAGAAACTGGAAAAAAAGCAGATTTTAACTCAAAAAAAACTATTATCGAGTCTTACAAGAAAGAAAAAATTGAAAATCAGGTATTTATTAGTAATGATAAATATAATTCATATAAACAAAAAAAAAATATTTTAAAATTTTACTAATGGAACAAGAAATAGAAAAATTTAAATCCGAAGTAATAAAAATCAATCAAAGAATTAAGGAGTTTCTTTGAAACACAAAATATTGTTTTAAAAAGAAATAAACTTGACATCCTGATAGAAGACCCAAAGTTCTGGGATAATAGAAAAAAAGCTGAAAAAATATTAAAAGAAAAAAAAGGATATGACCACCTATTAGACTCTCATAAACAATCTGAAAGTGAAATCGATGAGTTATATGAAATTTATCAGCTTGCAAGTGAAGAAAATGATAAACAGTTAATTCAAGAAACATTAGATAAATTTTTAAATTTAAAAAAAGATTTAAAAAAATTAGAAATTAAATGTTTTCTTTCAAACGAAAACGATACTTTAGATAGTTATTTAGAATTTCATGCAGGCGCAGGAGGTACCGAGAGTCAAGATTGGGCTCAAATGTTAAGAAGAATGTATATGAAGTGGGCATCTGATCGTGGATATAATGTTGAATTAATTAGTGAGCATAAAGGTGATGAAGCAGGAATTAAGTCATCAGTTATTAAAATTTCCGGAGAATATATTTATGGTTTTTTAAAATCAGAGTCCGGAATACACCGTTTAGTAAGAATCTCTCCATTTGACTCAGGTGCAAGAAGACATACAAGTTTTGCTAGCGTTTGGGTTTATCCAGTAATAAGTGAGAACATAGATATTGAGGTATTAGATAAAGATTTAAGAATTGATACTTATAGATCAAGTGGAGCAGGTGGACAACATGTTAATACGACTGATAGTGCAGTACGAATTACTCATATTCCAAGTAAAATTGTTGTCCAATGTCAAAACGAAAGATCACAACATAAAAATAAAGAAACTTGCATGAATATGCTTAAAGCAAGGCTTTATGAATACGAAATACAGAGGAGAAAAAAAGAGAATGATAATATTGAAAGCACTAAATCAGAAATTGGTTGGGGACATCAAATTAGATCATATGTATTACATCCTTACAGAATGGTGAAAGATAACAGAACGAACTATGAAAACTCAAATCCAGATAAAGTATTAGATGGGGAAATTGATGAATTTTTAGAGAACTCTTTATATAAAATAAATGCGTAAAAAAATAATAATTACCAGTATATCAATTTTATCAATTCTAATTATATGCATTATATATTTAAGTACTCATGGAATAAAAACTGATAAATTTAATAATTTTATAAATAATAAAGTAAAAGATTATAACTCAAAACTAATACTTCAAACTGAGACGGTTTATATTAAATTAAATCTCAGTGAGACTGCTATTAATATTAACACTAAGAATGCAAATTTAATTGCAGAATTTAATGAGATTAAAATTTCAAATATAGATATTAATTTAAATTTGATAAAATTTTTAAAGAATGAAAATTCAATAAAAAACATTAAAATTAAATCTTCAAGTAATTTGATTAAGGATGTTACATCCTTCTTAAATATAATAGACTATAATTTATCTAGATATATATTCTATAGTCAGATCAAAGAAGGGTTAATAGATTTTGAAATAGATGCTAAATCGGATAGAAAAAAACAACAACCACTATCTTATTTTATTTCAGGCTCTGTAAGTAATGCAAAATTAAATATACCAGGGTTTGAGAGTTTAAATAACATAAATTTTAATTTTAAGACACAAGACACAATAACTAAAATTTCAAATTTAAATTTTAATTTTCAAAAGATAATGTTTTTATCAAAAAAATTAAATATTTTTGGAGATAAAGCAGGTGAATTTAAAGTTGAAGGAGATTTAGAAAATACCAAAACATTAATAAACCCAAACTTATTATTTAAATTAACAAATAAAAAAATAGATTATTTGTCAAATAAAGACATTTTGATTCAGAGCAAAAACTTATTTTCTTTTAAATTAAATAAAAATAAGAAAGTTAAAAATATTAAAATCGACTCAGTTTTAAATTTTGATGAAATCCATTTTAATAATAAATACCAAAATTTAATTTTTTTAAAAAAAGGTACAATTAATTCTAAATTTGAAAATGAAAAATTTACTGCTGAACTAGATACTAACTTTATTTTTTTAGATGATTTAGAAACGAAGAATGAATTTAAAACTAATAATTTAAATTTGATTTTAAATACTAAAAATAATCAAAAAATAATCATAAAAGGAAATATGAGGAATGATAAAACACAGATAAATCCTAAAATTTTATTAAACTTTTTTGATTTCGATCCAAAACTACTGTCTCATAAAAAAATTAATATGAAGACAGATAATAACTTTAAATTTGAAATTAATAATAGCCAAATAGAAAATTTTTCCGTTAATTCTGAACTTTATTTAGATAAATTAGAATTTAATAAAGAAATCCAAGATCTTTTGTACTTAAAGAATATTAAAACTAAAATAATTTTAAAAGACAAAATTTTAAAAGTAGATTTAAAAAGTAATTACTCATTTGTTGACAAAAATTTAAATAAAGACTCTGAAAATAATATTATTAATCTCAAATTAGAAAAAAATGATTCTATAATTGCTGATGCAGAAATATTTGTACGGTCGGATAATAATACCATCAATACTAAAGAGTTTAAAAAATATTTAAATATCCAAGAAATCAATAATTTAATAGAAGATCAGACAATTAACTTAAATTCAAATTTTACAATAAATGCATCAATCGATAACACATTAAATATTAAAAAATTTGCTATAAAATCAAATTTAAATTTTGATAATTTAAAAGTTAATTACGCATCAAATTTAATTAAAAAATATTTTACAAGTTTTGACAACAAGATAGTCATTAAAAATCCACAAATCTCGTTTGAATACGCAAATGATTTAGTAAATTTACAGTTGGATGGTAAATATTTATTAAAAGATAAAGAGGATAATATTTTTATTAAATACAAAGGTAACAAAAATAATTTTCAACTTTATTCATTATTAGATTTAGATGGTAGCAATTTAAAAATTAATGAAATTCAATATTTAAAGAAAAAAAATATTCCATCAAAATTAGAAATTTTATTTAATAAATCCATAAATGGTTTACTCTTTGAGAAATTCAGCTTTACAGAAAACAAAAATTATATTTTAGTAAATAATCTCTATATTTCAGATAAGTTCAAAATAAAGAGCGTAGATAAAATTGATGTCAATTTTTTTAATATTAATGGAGTTAAAAATAATTTTAAAATTAAAAAAAATTCAGATGAATACCAATTAATTGGAAACCAAATAGATGGAGAAAAAATAATTGAAAAATTATTAAACAGCAATAATGAAAATAAGATTTCAAATGTTTTTGATAATTTAAATACATTTATAATATTAAGTTTAGACAAGGTATATTTAGAAAATGATGAATATCTTAAAAAATTTGAGGGTGAATTTAATATAAAAAACAATAAATTAATTTCAGCTAAAGCCGATGGAGCTTTAGATAAAGAAAATAAATTCTCTTATTCTTACAGAACTACAAATAAAAATGAAAAAATTACTAATATAATCATTGAAAAACCAAAACCATTTATAAATAATTATAAATTTATAAAAGGTTTTAGCGAAGGTGAATTGAAATTAAGTTCTATTAAAATTGATGATATTTCTAGGTCAAATCTTAAAATTACAAATTTCAAAGTTAAGGAAGTTCCAGTTTTAGCAAAAATTCTTACACTCGCATCTTTACAAGGAATTGCTGATCTTCTGACAGGTGAAGGTATAAGATTCAATGATTTTGAGATGGATTATAGGACAAAGAATAATCTAACAGATATAGATGAGATGTATGCAATCGGACCAGCTATTTCTATAATGATGGAGGGTTACATAGAGAAAGACAAAATAACAAGTTTAAGAGGAACCTTAGTACCTGCAACAACTATTAATAAAACAATAGCAAAAATTCCTTTGCTGGGTAAAATTTTAGTAGGTAACAAAACAGGAGAAGGTATATTTGGTGTAAGTTTTAAAATAAAAGGACCACCAGATGAACTAAAAAGTACAGTTAATCCAATAAAAACTTTAACACCGAGATTTATTACCAGAACACTAGAAAACCTTAAAGGTAATTAATTTGTAATTTTAAAATGTTTTTTTTTTCCTATAGATAACTTAATAAAACCCTTATCTGAGAATAAATTAGAATCAATAATATATTTTTCATCTAATATATTTTCATTATTCAATTTTATCCCGTTTGATTTAATCAACCTTCTAATTTCTGATCTAGAAATATCCTTATTTACAAAAGAAATTAGTTCAACAATAGTTTTTGATAAAATATCATTATCGATTTTTATTCCGGGTAAATTTTCTCCAGTAGAATTATCCTTAAAAGTATTTTTAGCAAGTTTTTCTGAATTTTCTGCCTCTTGTTTACCATGAAGCATTTGCGTAGCGTTATTAGCTAACAAAATTTTTAATTCGTTTATATTTTTATATTTTAATCTGTTTATTTCATCCAAAGACAAATCAGTGAACATTTTTAAAAACTTTAATACATCACGATCATCAGTATTTCTCCAAAATTGCCAATAATCATATGATGATAACATTTTTTTATTTAACCATACAGCACCTTTTTCAGTTTTACCCATTTTAGTACCCGATGCTAATGTTATGAGTGGTGTAGTTAAACCAAATGTTTGATTTCCAGTTTCTCTTTTTATAAGCTCAACACCATTTACAATATTCCCCCATTGATCTGATCCACCAATTTGTAAATTACATTTTTTTGATTTATTAAGTTCATAGAAATCATATGCTTGTAAAATCATATAATTAAATTCCATATAACTCAAAGATTGTTCTCTTTCTAATCTTAATTTTACACTATCAAATGATAACATTTTATTAATCGTAAAATGTCTACCTATATCTCTTAAAAAATTAATATAATTAAGTTTACTCAACCATTTATAATTATTAACAAAGATTGGTTTTAATTTTGGATTATTTGTTTTAAGAAAAATTTTAAAGACATTTTTAATATTTTTAATATTATTTTCAATCTGTTTTTCAGAAAGAATTTTTCTAGTTTCCTCTTTACCTGATGGGTCTCCTATTCTAGTTGTACCTCCGCCTAATAGAACAATCGGTCTGTGGCCATGCTTTTGTAAAAGTCTAAGACACATAATTTGCAATAAACTACCGACATGTAAACTTGGAGCTGTACTATCAAATCCAATATAAGCATTAGTGCTTTCTTTATTTAATAAATTTGACAATTCTAATTCATTTGTACATTGATAATAGTATCCTCTTTCTTTAAATTCTTTTAAAAAATTATTCATAGGTCTATAATCTTACAATATACCTATTTTAATAAAAAAAAATAAGAATGGAAAAAAATTTATCTGCTCTTGGATTTATGAGTGGTACATCAGGTGATGGTGTAGATACTTCTGTCATTAGCTCTAATGGCAAAGATTCTATTGATATCAAATATAATAGATTTGTTCCTTATCCGAAAAACCTTACTAATAAAATTTTTAAGGTAAAAGAAAGTATCTTAGAAATGCAAGATTTGCTGAAATATTCATCTGAAATTAATAAATTGGAATTAGAAATTACTAATTTTCACATTGATATAGCAATTAGAACCTCTAAAGAAGTTGATTATGATCTAATAGGTTTTCATGGTCATACTATTTATCATAACGCACATGAAAGAATTTCAAAACAAATCGGACTTGGCATAAATTTATCAAAATCAATAAATAAAACTGTTGTTTATAATTTTAGACAGAACGATATTAGAAATGGGGGAGAGGGTGCACCTCTATCACCAATTTATCATCTTGCATTAATAAAATCACTATTTTACCAAGATAAAATTAAAATTCCAATTTCAATATTAAATATTGGTGGTATCGCCAATATTACCGAAATTGAAAAAGATTTTAAAATTACCAGTAGAGATATTGGACCTGGAAATTGTTTAATTGATAAATGGATAAGAAAAAATTCTGATAAATTTTTTGATGAGAATGGGTATTTTGCAGATAAAGGAAAAACAGACAAATTTATTTTTGATCAATATTTAGAGAATTATCACTATAGTAAAATTAGCACTAAAAGATCTCTTGATACAAATGATTTTGATATTTCTTTTGCCAAAGGGCTGTCTCTGGAAAATGGAGCAACCACAATTTCAAATCTAACTTCTGAGTTATTATCAAAAAAAATAGGTGTTAATGATATTTACATTTGTGGTGGAGGAAGAAAAAATAATTTTTTAATAAACTCTTTAAAAAAAAAAATTAATAATAAGATATATTTAATCGATGATTTAAATATTGATGGTGATTATATTGAGTCCCAAGCATTTGCATTTCTTGCAATAAGGTCTTATCTAGGTTTACCCATATCATTTCCGTCAACAACTAATTGTAAAGCTCCTTCCTTAGGTGGAACAATTATTAAATCTTAATATTTAATAAAGTGCTGTTTCTTTTTTAATATATTTATTTAAAGATTTAATTAGTGCAATATCATTCTTTGAAAAAAAATGATTTGCATCTTGTATAGATTCAAACTCTACTTTAATTCCTTTTTGTTCACTTAATCTCTTATTTAAATCATTTATATGTTCTATTGGAACAAGCTCATCTTTTTTTCCATAAATCATTGTTCCGGAGGTCGGGCATGGAGATAAAAATGAAAAATCATAAACATTTGGTTGTGGCGAGACTACTACAAATCTATTTATTTCAGGTCTTCTCATTAAAAGTTGCATTGCAATTAAAGAACCAAAAGAGAATCCAGATATCCAACATTGCGAATTATCAAAATTTTCTCTCTCAAGCCAATCTAATGCTGCTGCAGCATCAGCTAGTTCTCCTTGTCCATTATCAAACTCTCCATCACTTTTACCAACTCCTCTAAAATTTACTCTACAAACTGAAAAATCATTTTCTACAAATGTTTGGAATATATCTACAACAACTTTATTATTCATCGTTCCACCATACTGAGGGTGAGGATGAAGAACCAAAGCAATTGGTGAAGTGTTTTTTTTACTCTTAAAATACTTAGCTTCCAACCTCCCTGCAGGACCTGGAATAAATATTTCTATAATTTTGTTATCTGATGATGCCATTGATTATTAGTCTCAAAAAAAAATTAAGTTTTTCTATCAAAATTGAGTGACAAAATGCAAGTTTTTAAATTGAAAATAATCTTGACTAAAATAGTCAGGTATATATAAGTCGCGTTAATTGCGGAAAATATGAAACTATCAAGTAAAGGCAGATACGCTGTAATGGCTCTAGCAGATCTAGCAAAATTTGACTTAAACGAGCCTGTATCATTAAGAGACATATCTCTAAGGCAGGGAATATCTCTAGTATATTTAGAACAATTATTTTCAAAGTTAAAAAAAAATCAAATTGTTACAAGTGTTAGAGGAAATAAAGGTGGATATATTTTATCAAAGCAAGCCTCAGAAATTAAAATTTCAGATGTATTTATTGCTGTGGATGAAAAAATAAAAACAGTTGGATGTGAGAAGCACTCTGATAGTGGATGTAATGGTAAGTCCTCAAAATGTATCACTCATGATTTATGGGATGAGTTAGAAGATTATATAAATAATTTTTTTCAACAAAAAACATTAAGTGATTTAATTAATAAGAGAACTTTAAATGGATAACAGACAAAAAGAAATTGATAGTCTAAAAGATTATAAATACGGTTTTACAACTGATATTGAAAACACAAGAGCGCCCAAGGGATTAAATGAAGATGTGATAAAATTTATCTCTAATGTAAAAAAAGAACCACAATGGATGCTTGATTTTAGATTAAAAGCATATGAAAGATTTAAACAGCTAAAAGAACCTGATTGGCAAAAGCCAAAATACCCAAAAATAGATTACCAAGATTTGTATTATTATTCAGCTCCTAAAAGTATGAAAGATAAACCAAAAAACTTGGATGATTTAGACCCTAAACTTTTAGAAACTTACAAAAAATTAGGAATACCACTGCAAGAGCAAAAAAGACTTAATGGGATTGCAGTTGATGCAGTATTTGACTCTGTTTCTGTTGCAACAACATTCAGAGAAGAACTTACAAAACAGGGAATTATTTTTTGTCCGATTTCAGAAGCTATACAAAATCATCCTGAATTAGTTAAAAAATATTTAGGTTCGGTTATACCAGTCACTGATCATTTCTTTGCTACTCTAAACTCTGCAGTATTTACCGATGGATCATTTGCTTACATACCTGAAGGTGTACGTTGCCCAATGGAGCTTTCAACATACTTTAGAATAAACGCATCTAATACAGGACAATTTGAAAGAACATTAATTGTTGCTGATAAGGGAAGCTATGTAAGTTATTTAGAAGGTTGTACAGCTCCAATGCGAGACGAAAATCAGTTGCATGCTGCAAATGTTGAATTAGTTGCATTAGATGATGCAGAAATAAAATATTCTACAGTTCAGAATTGGTATCCTGGTGATAAAGATGGAAAAGGTGGAATTTATAATTTTGTGACAAAACGTGGTTTGTGCAAAGGAAAGAATTCAAAAATTTCTTGGACACAAGTTGAAACTGGTTCTGCCATTACCTGGAAATATCCAAGTTGTATTTTGAAGGGTGATAATTCTGTAGGAGAATTTTACTCCATAGCTATTACAAATAATCATCAAAAAGCAGATACTGGAACTAAAATGATACATTTAGGAAAAAACACTAAAAGCAAAATAATATCAAAAGGCATTAGCGCTGGTTTTTCTGATATGACTTATAGAGGTTTAGTTGATATTTCATCAAAAGCCGCAAATTCCAATAATTATACTCAATGTGACTCTTTGTTAATGGGTAACAAATGTGGGGCCCATACAGTTCCATATATTAAAAATAAAAATTCTGAATCCAATATTGCTCATGAAGCAACAACATCAAAAATTAGCGAGGAGCAATTACATTACTGTCAACAGAGAGGCTTGAGTGCAGAAGAGGCAGTAGGATTAATTGTTAATGGATTTTGTAAAGAGGTATTACAACAATTGCCAATGGAATTTGCTGTTGAGGCCCAAAAACTAGTTGGTATCAGCTTAGAAGGTAGCGTTGGCTAATGCTTAAAATAAATAAATTAAACGCAAAAATTGATAGCAAAGAAATTCTAAAGGAATTTTCTCTAAATATAAATCCAGGAGAAGTCCATGCTATTATGGGTCCAAATGGATCTGGTAAAAGCACATTATCAAATATCTTGTCAGGAAAAAAAGGGTACGATATTTCAGGAGAAATACTTTTTGAGGAAAAAGATTTGTTTGAACTTGAAACAGAAGAAAGAGCTCACAAAGGTATTTTTCTTGCCTTTCAATATCCATTAGAAATTCCAGGTGTTAATACAAATATATTTTTAAAGACTTCATTAAATGCAGTAAGGAAAGCAAGAGGTGAAAAAGAGCTTGATGCTATAGAATTTTTAAAATTAGTGAAAGAAAAATCCAAAGAACTTAAATTTGATGAGGAAAAATTAAATAGACAACTGAATGTTGGTTTTTCAGGTGGTGAGAAAAAGAAAAATGAAATTCTACAAATGTCGTTATTGGCTCCAAAACTATCAATTTTAGATGAAACAGACTCAGGTTTAGATATTGATGCATTAAAAATCGTAGCTGATGGTGTTAATTCACTAAGGGATAATAAAAATTCATTTTTAATTATTACACATTACCAAAGACTACTTGATTATATTAAACCTGATTTTGTCCATGTTTTAATGGACGGTAAAATTGTTAAATCTGGTGGGGCAGAATTAGCTTTGGAATTAGAAAAAAAGGGGTATGAAAATTTTCATTAGATGAAAGAGCAATTACAAAAAGATTTTGATAATACTATTAGAAATTTAACTTTATCTCAAAAAGATATTGAAATAAAAAAATTTTATTTAGATAATTTTATTAATAAAGGTTTTCCAAACAGAAAAGAAGAAGATTGGAAATTTTCTGACCTTAAACAAATAATTAAAAAAAATATTGGAGAGCTAGCTTTTTATAGTGACTATACATCTACAAATAAAGTTGATACTTCTGCTTTTGTAGACGGTCTAGAGCATAACAAAATAGTATTTATTAATGGAAGAATAGAAAAAATTGATTTTGATTATGAAAAAAAAGACCAAATAGAAATAATTGATCAGTCGGAAACTATTAACAAATTTAATAATAATAGCTCTTTATCAGACTTAAATAGTGCATTTACCAACAAATCATTCAAAATAGTGGTAAAAAAGGGTTATCAATTACTAAAACCTCTTATTATTTATCATACAACCAACTCTAAAATTTGGTCTAAAAATATTAATTTAAGATTAAATTTTGAATTATATGAAAATAGTTCATTAAGATTAATTGATTTATTTAGGGATACTTCTGAAAAAAATTTTATCAATATTTTTTATAACTTTAATTTAAAAGAAAATTCTATTTTAAAAAATTACAAAGTAGATAAGTTTGAAAATAAAAATATTAAGTATTCATTCAACAATATTGAGCAAGATAAAAACAG
>CACASS010000026.1 GCA_902535275.1 uncultured Pelagibacteraceae bacterium | reverse complement strand
ATTACCTTTTATAGATATCCATTTATTTTTTTTTTGTCCTTTACCTTTTGTTTGTTGATCTGTTAAAATTATTCCTCTTTGATTACCTTGTTTAATTAATCTTAGGGCTACATTGTTAGTGCTTTTAACTTTTTTATATAAATATTTTTTTAATTTCATTAGATCATGATAATTTTAGATACAATTTCTGTTATGCCGCTTGGATATATAAAGTATGCTAAAATAAATATTGTTGAAATAGCCAAAGTAATTTTTAATCCTAGATTATGAGATGTTTCGTATTCTTCTTTTTCTGGATCAAAATATATAATTTTTATAATTCTTAGATAATAAAAAGCTGCAACTACAGTTGCTAATAATCCAACAATTGCTAAAAAATACATTGACTGTTCTATAACAGCTAAAAAAACATAAAATTTAGCAAAGAAGCCTGCTAGTGGAGGTATTCCAGCTAAAGAAAATAAAACTATTAATAATGAGAAAGATAAAATTGGATGTTTTTTAGAAAGCCCAGATAAATCCTCTATATTCTCATAATATTTATCATTTCTCTTCAGCATAAATAAGCAACTAAAAAAGGCTAAATTCATTACCAAATAAATAGATATATAAGTAATTGAACTTTGTATTCCCTGGTTGCTAACTGTTGCTAATCCAGCCAACGCATAACCCATATGACTGATTGAACTATAAGCAATTAATCTTTTTAAGTTTTTTTGACCTATGGCTGCCACAGCACCAAATATCATTGAAGCTATTGAAATAAATACAATAATAGTTTGCCACTGATCATTCATATTGGCAAAAGGTGTGTACAAAAACTTAATGAATACAGATAGCGCAGCTATTTTTGGAAGTATAGCAAAGAATAATGTTACAGATGTTGGGGAACCTTGATAAACATCCGGAGCCCACATATGAAAAGGTACTGCTGATATTTTAAATGCAAGACCAACTAAAATAAAGACTATCCCAAAGGTGGTACCATAATTAAATTCAGTAGAGTTTATAAGTATTTGGTCAAAATTTGTAGTTTCAGAAAATCCATAAGTTAATGAACACCCATATAACAACAAACCAGATGATAATGCGCTAAGAACAAAATATTTTAGTCCAGATTCTGTAGAGAGTAAATTGTCTCTATTAAAAGATGCAAGAACATACAAAGCTAATGATTGTAGTTCAAGGCCCATGTAAAAAACAATTAAATCATTTGAACTTATCATTATCATCATTCCCAAAATGCTGCTTAGAATGAGTATCGGGTATTCAATTTTATTTAAATTGATAACTTGAATATATTTGGATCCAGTTAGCATTACAAAAATTCCAGATCCAACAAGTATAATCTTCATATAATTAGATAAATTGTCTATTAAATATGAATTATCAAATAAGTAAATTGTATCTAATGAGCTGAGATTTATTATTAGTGCCAATAAAATAACTAGAGATATATTAGATAAATTATAAATTAAAGTTGCACTATTTTTTTTGAAAACTCCAACTAGTAAAAACAGCATTATAGATATCGATATGAAGATTTCAGGTAATATATATTGAAAATTTTCCATTAGTCTTTTGATGCAAGGCTGTTAATTAAGTCAAAGTTGTACATGTTTAAAGTATTCTCGACTGATGCTTCAATTGAATTCATTAAAGGCTCTGGATAAAAACCAAAAAATAAAATTGGTATAACTAAAGCTGATAAGGTGATAATTTCAAAAGTTTTTAAATCTTTCATACTTTTAAGCTCTTGATTAATAATTTCGCCGAAAACAACCCTTTTAAATAGCCACAGCATATATGCTGCTCCTAAAATTACTCCCAAACTTGCAATCATCGCTACTAGGATATTTTTCTCAAATGCACCCATTAAAATTAAAAATTCTCCAATAAAACCTGTTGTTCCAGGTAGTCCTAGAGCTCCTAATGTGAATACCATAAAAACAATTGCATATCTTGGCATTATGGAGACTAAACCGCCATATTTATTTATTAGTCTTGTATGATGCCTTTCATAAACAACACCAACACTTAAGAAGAGTGCTGCAGATACAAGCCCATGACTAATCATTTGGAAAATACTTCCCTCAATACCTTGTTGAGTCATTGTGAAGATACCTAGTGTTACAAATCCCATATGAGCAACTGATGAGTATGCTATGAGTTTTTTCATATCCTCCTGCATCAAAGCAACTAGAGATGTATAAATAATTGCAATTAAACTTAAGATATAAACTAACATTGTGAAATTTTCAGAAGCTATAGGAAATAATCCTATCGAAAATCTAATAAATCCATATCCAGCCATTTTAAGCAATATTGCTGCTAGCAATACAGATCCAACAGTTGGAGCTTCTACATGAGCATCTGGCAGCCACGTATGTACTGGCCACATAGGAGTTTTAACTGCAAAAGAACTGAAAAATGCTAACCATAATAAATTTTGATATTCGGCCCTTATGCCAAGTTCATAAAGTTTTTCAACATCAGTGGTTCCTGTTATCCAATAAATTGAAATAATAGCAACCAACATAAGAACTGATCCTAATAAAGTGTACAGAAAAAATTTAAAAGCCGAATAGACTCTTCTTTCTCCACCCCAAATACCAATTATTAAAAACATTGGTATAAGACCTGCCTCAAAAAATAAATAAAATACTATTAGATCAAGTGAGCAGAAAACACCAATCATAAATGTTTCCATTATTAATATGGCAATTAAGAAATCCTTAAGTCTACTTTTTATTGTAGCATTAACTGAAATAATACAAATTGGAGTTATGAAAGTTGTTAATATTACAAATAAAATTGAAATACCATCTATTCCAACTTTATAATTTATAAATCCTGACAACCATTCTCTATTTTCTACAAACTGAAAGTCTACTGAATTTTTATCAAAAACATACCAAAGATATAAGGACAATAAAAAATTTGCTAAAGAAATAAATAAAGCTACATATTTGGAACTTTGATATTTTCCACCTGATGATTTTGTAAATAATATAAATAAAGCACCTATTGAAGGTAACAAAATTAAGGACGATAAAATTGGAAAGTTCATCAGTTTAATATAAGTATTGTAAGTAAAACTGAAAATCCAATCAACATAACAAATGCATATTGATAAATAAATCCAGATTGAAATTTGACTGCTTTAATTGATAAATTTTTAATTACACTTGAAATCCCATCAGGACCAAATTTATCTATTATTGATCCATCAACTTTTTTCCATAAAAACTTTCCAATTTTTTTTGAAGGATTAACAAATAAATAATCGTACATTTCATCAAAGTACCATTTCTTGACTAAAAATTGATAAATTGGTTCATTCATTTCTCTCAATCCATTTACTATGTTTGTGTTTTTTAGATATAAATAATAAGAAAATGGAATTGCAGAGGTAACAAGTATAGGTGTTAAAAACAAAAACCATGTTGGTGGATGATTTGTACTGAGTGGTTCTAAAAATTTTATAGATTTACCCCAAAATTCATATGCTATCTCATGACCTATAAACAAACCTTTAAAGGCCATACCTGCAAAAATAGCTCCTATTGCTAAGATTACTAACGGGGCAATCATAACCAAAGGAGATTCGTGTATTTTATCAACACTTATTTCTTTATTATTAAAATTACCATGGAACGTTTTAAAAATAAGTCTCCATGAGTAAATTGATGTTAATAAAGCTGTAACAATACCCACAAAAGCTGCAAGTATTCCAACTCCATTTCCTCTTAGGTACGCAAATTCTATTATTGCATCTTTAGAGTAAAAACCTGATAAAAAAGGAAAACCTGTTAAAGCAAGAGTCCCTATCAGCATTAATACATATGTGTATGGGAGTTTCTTTATAACTCCACCCATCTTATTTATATCTTGTTCCTCATGAAATGAATGTATTACAGCACCAGCTCCTAAAAATAGCAAAGCTTTAAAAAAGGCATGTGTAAATAGATGAAACATGGCAACATTGTAAGCACCTACTCCAGCAGCAAAAAACATATAGCCCAACTGACTACAAGTAGAATAAGCAATAATTTTTTTTATATCATTTTGAACAAGTGCAACTGTTGCTGCAAAGAAAGCAGTAGTCATTCCAACTATGGTTATAACTGTGAGAGCTAGTGGGGAGTATTCATATATGGGTGAGCATCTAACAATCAGAAACACCCCTGCTGTTACCATTGTTGCTGCATGAATTAATGCGGATACTGGTGTTGGGCCTTCCATAGCATCAGGCAACCAGGTATGTAATAAAAATTGAGCTGATTTACCCATTGCTCCAATTAATAAAAGCAAACAAATCAAATCAATAATTTTTATATTAATACCAATAAAATTAATTTTTTTATCAAACACATTTGGGATTTGTTCAAAAACCTCATTATAATTGACTGTACCAAAAATATAAAAAATCAGAAAAATTCCAAGTGCTAAACCAAAGTCACCTACTCTATTAACAACAAAAGCTTTTATTGCAGCCTTGTTTGCACTTTCTTTTTTAAACCAAAATCCAATTAAAAAATATGAGCATAAGCCTACACCTTCCCAACCAAAAAATAGTTGAACAAAGTTGTCTGAACTTACTAGAGTTAACATCGCAAAAGTAAATAATGATAAATATGCCATAAATCTTGTTTTATGAGGATCGTGTGACATGTAACCAATTGAGTAAATATGAACTAAAGCTGAAACAAAGTTAACCACAACAAACATAACTGCTGATAAGGCATCAATTTTTATCGACCAATTAACATTTAATGTTCCAGAGTTAATCCAAGTAGCTATAACAAGATTGTTTGAATAATCTGAACTAATAACTTTATACAAAACAAGTAAAGAGAGTATTGCTGAAATACTCACAAAAGAGCTTGTCAAAATTTGAGAATTTCTGTCGCCTATTTTCTTTCCAAAAAAACCACTAATTACAGCTCCTATTAGAGGTAGAAATAAAATTAGGTATTCCATTTTATCCTTTTAAATTTTTAATTTCTTCAACTCTTATTGTGTCTGAATTTCTAAAATAAACTACAATTATAGCTAATCCGATAGCGGCCTCAGCAGCAGCAACTGTTAAAATAAATAGAGTAAATATTTGTCCACTTAAATCATTTATAAATATTGAAAAGGCAACAAGGTTTATGTTTACTGCTAGTAAAATTAGCTCAATACTCATTAAAATAACTATTACATTTTTTCTATTAAGGAAAATCCCTACAACACCAATAGTAAATATAATTGCAGCTAATGTTAAATAATGTCCTAAACCTATGCTAAGCATCTATTTTAACTCCTTTATTTCTCTCAGCCTCAACTAAATCAACACCTTCACTTCTTTCTCTAGAAATCTGCTTAACGTAACTCTGTCTCTTAACTCCGGCTCTTTCTCTATAAGTTAAAACAATTGCTCCTATCATAGCAACTAACAAAATCATTCCTGAAATTTGAAATAGAAGTATATAATCCGTATATAAAACATTTCCAATAGATCTAGTATTAGTTACCTGAGTAGATATATTTATAGAAAGGCTATTTAATAAATCAGGTTTATATTTCCATCCTCCAATTACAATTATAAGTTCAAAAAAAATAATTAAGCTAACTAATAAACCGACTGGTATATGGGTTCCACCATCCCATCTTGAGCTAAACCATTGGCCTTTTTGTTCAGCTACGTTTAACATCATCACAACGAATAAAAATAGAACTGCAACTGCTCCAACATAAACAATAAGCATTATCATGCCTAAAAATTCTGCACCTATCATAATAAATAAACAGGATATACTAATAAAATCTAGGATTAAAAAAAAAACGGAGTGAACTGTATTTTTTGAGACTGTTACCATGACTGCAGAAACAATGGCTATTAAGGAGAAAATATAGAAGAAAACTGTGTGTGCAATCATAAGATTACCTGTGAGAACTATCAGCCTTTATATTGGCAGCTAAAATATTTTCCCACCTGTCTCCATTTTCTAAGAGTTTTTCTTTTGTATAATAAAGCTCTTCTCTAGACTCTGTTGCAAATTCAAAATTAGGACCTTGAACAATTGCATCTACAGGACAAGACTCCTCGCAAAGTCCACAGTATATGCACTTAAGCATATCAATGTCATATCTTACAGTTTTTCTACTACCATCCTCCCTTTCCTTAGACTCAATTGTAATAGCTTGGGCTGGACATACAGCTTCACAAAGCTTACACGCTATGCATCTTTCTTCACCGTTAGGATATCTTCTAAGAGCATGCTCTCCTCTAGACCTTGTTCCTAAAGACCCTTTTTCAAAAGGATAATTGATTGTCTTTTTTGCCTTAAAAGTCTCTTTAATTGCAATTAATAAACCAGTCACAAAATCAATCATGAATATAGTTTTTAATAATCGTGAAATTTTCATTTATTTTCCCGGTAGTAAATCAAAATATAGTAAAAAACTTGAAGTTAAAACAACATAAAACAGTGAAAATGGGAGAAATATCTTCCAACCAAGCTTCATTAATTGGTCATATCTGTATCTTGGAACAGTTGCTTTAACTAACGCAAATAAAATAAATAAAAATAATATTTTAAAGATTAACCAAAATGGACCTGGAATAGCATTAAATGGAAAGATATCTATTGGAGATAACCAACCACCCAAAAATAAAACTGCTCCCATTGCACACATTAACAAAATATTTGCATACTCTCCTAACCAAAACATAGCATACATCATTCCTGAATATTCTGTTTGATATCCTGCCACTAATTCTGCTTCTGCTTCTGGTAAGTCAAATGGAGGACGATTTGTTTCTGCTAATGCAGAAATAAAAAAAATTACAAACATAGGAAACAAAGGAATTACAAACCATAAATTTTGTTGTGCCATAACTATGTCACTTAAGTTTAAAGATCCAACACATAATAGAACGTTGATAATTATAACTCCTATTGAAACTTCATATGATACCATTTGCGCAGCAGATCTGATTGCACCTAAAAAAGGGTATTTAGAATTGGAGGCCCATCCTCCCATAATTATTCCATATACACCTAATGATGAAACTGCAAAAAGATATAAAATACCAACATTGATGTCAGCTAGAACAAAGTTTTCGCCAAATGGTATTACAGCCCATGATATTAATGCTAATGTCATAGTCACGACTGGAGCTAATACAAATACAAGTTTGTTTGAGCTTGCAGGTATTATTATTTCTTTAAAGATATATTTTAATGCATCAGCTAATGATTGGAATAAACCAAATGGACCAACAACATTGGGTCCTCTCCGTTTTTGTACAAAGGCCCAAACTCTTCTATCAAGCCAAACTATCATTGCTACAGAAACTAAAACAGGCACTAATAAAAATAAAATTTTATAAACTTCAGTAAATAATATTGAAAAATACGAGTCCATTAACTCTCTGTTCCAGTTTTTTTAAAATTAGCTCTTGCGTATCTACACTCTGACATTGTTTTGGATGCACGGGCAATCGGATTAGAGTAATAATAATCAATATCTTCAACTAATATTTTTTCATCATTCAAATTATATGCAGGAACTTCAAAATTTTTAAAATTTTGATTATTTAAATGGTTTTGCATAGATTTTAGTAATTCATCTTTATTTTTAAATAGAGGATTTCCAAGTATAGTAGAAGATAATTCATTAATTATTTGCCAATCTTCTTTAGCTTCTCCTGGAGGATATGAAGCTTTATATGCTTTTTGAAGCTTTCCCTCTAAGTTAGTAAAATAACCATCTTGTTCAGTATATGCGGCACCTGGCAATATAATATCTGCCATATCTGCACCATTATCGCCATGACTTCCAATATAAATTATAAATTCATTATTTTTTTTAATTTTGAGGTTATCTTGACCTAATAAAAAAATAACATCTACGTCACCATCCTCAATTTTTTTAAGAGTTTTATTATTTCCATCATTTGAGGAAAAAATGCCTAAATCATAAGAACCAACAGCTGATGCATCAGTTGATAAAATGTTTAGTGCATTCCAATTATCATCAATTTTATTAATACTAGTTAAATACCTTTTTAACTCTTCAAATATATATGCGCCGTTGTTACTATTTAATATTGATTGACCTAAGATAATTATAGGTTTTTCTGCACTGGCAATTTTGTTTGAAATATTGTGTTCATTTTTGATTATTTTATCAATTACTTTTGAATTATTTTCAAAAACTTTATAAGGATAAGTTAAATCACCCACATCCACTAAAGAAAATATTTCGGTATTATTTTTTAAATAAGTTTTTCTTATTCTTGAGTTTAATATAGTTGCCTCAAATCTTGGGTTTGTGCCTATTAATAATATAAGATCACTTTCTTCAATCCCTTCTATGCTAGAGTTAAACAAATAATTACTTCTGTTTTCAAAATTTATGTAAGTATGTTTAGCTCTAGAATCTAAATAACTAGAATTTAATATTTTTTGAAATAGGTTTTTAACAGCAAACATAGTTTCCATGTTTGTCATGTCGCCTGTTAAACCAACTATTTTGTCCGGTGATGTTGTTGAAATTTTTTCTTTAATTTTTTTGTATGCATCTTGCCAACTTATTTCCTCAAAGTTTCCATTATTTTTTATAAATGGTGTGTCTAATCTTTGATTTTTTAAACCATCACATGCATATCTTGTTTTATCAGAAATCCACTCCTCATTAATTTCCTCATTAATTCTTGGTAAAACCCTTTTTACTTCCCAATCGTAAGTATCCACTCTAATATTTGACCCAACAGCATCCATAACATCAATTGTTTCAGTCTTTTTTAGTTCCCAAGGTCTTGCCTCGAACACATAAGGTTTTGAAGTTAATGCACCAACCGGACATAAATCAATTACATTTGCTGACATTTCAGACTCCATGGATTTCTCTAAATATGTAGTAATTTCCATATTTTCTCCACGTCCGATCGCTCCTAATTCTGGCACTCCCGCTACTTCAGTAGCAAATCTAATACATCTGGTACAATGAATACATCTAGTCATTTGAGTTTTTATTAATGGACCCATGTATTTTTCAGGTACATATCTTTTATTCTCTTTAAATCTTGATTTATCAATTCCATAAAACATAGATTGATCCTGTAAATCACACTCACCACCTTGATCACAAACAGGACAATCCAAAGGATGGTTAGCCAGTAAAAACTCCATCACACCTTTTCTTGCTTTTTCAACTTTTTCCGTATTTGTTTTAATAACCATCCCTTCAGCTGCAGGCATTGCGCATGAAGCTATAGGTTTTGGTGATTTTTCCATTTCAACCAAACACATGCGACAATTTCCAGCTATAGAAAGTTTTTCATGATAACAAAATCTTGGTATTTCAGCTCCAGCTTGTTCACAAGCTTGGAGTACAGTTAGACCATCTTCAACTTCAATATCAATATCGTTTACTTTTAATTTAGGCATTTTCCTTTTCTAATAAATGTTGATCAACAAGGTATGGAATATTTTTGTTTTTTTTCACAACAGGGTCAAATTTATTTCTTTCAAGTATTTCATCTTTAAAATGTCTAATTAATCCTTGAACCGGCCAAGATGAACCTTCACCAAAAGCACAAATTGTATGACCTTCTATTTGTTTTGTTACATCAAAAAGCATATCTACCTCATCTGGAGTTGCCTCACCTGCTGCCATTCTTTCTAACATTCTCCACATCCATCCAGATCCTTCCCTACATGGAGTACACTGACCACAACTCTCATGCTTATAAAATCTAGCTATTCTTGCCATACACTTAATAATATCTTGGTCATTATTGATCACAACAATACCAGCTGTTCCTAGTCCTGATTTATTTTCAACACATGCATCAAAATCCATTTTCATATTGTCACAAATTTCTTTAGGTAACATTGGCATTGAAGAACCACCGGGTATTACTGCTTTGAGATTGTCCCATCCACCAACTACACCACCAGCGTGGGTTTCGATTAATTCCTTAAGTGGAACTCCCATTTCTTCCTCAACGTTACATGGGTTATTTACATTTCCAGAAATACAATAAATTTTTGTTCCAGTGTTTTTAGCTCTTCCAAGTGAACTAAACCATTTTGCACCTCTTCTTAGAATTGTAGGAACAGCTGCAATAGTCTCAACATTATTTATGATAGTAGGACATCCATATAATCCAATTAATGCAGGAAATGGTGGCTTTAATCTTGGTTGACCTTTTTTTCCTTCTAAACTCTCAAGTAGTGCAGTTTCTTCACCACAAATATAGGCACCTGCACCATAATGAATATAAATATCTAAATCCCATCCTGAGTTTAAAGCATTTTTACCAATTAAATTGTTTTTATAAGCCTCATCGATTGCAGTTTGAAGTTTTTGTCCTTCATTAAAATATTCACCTCTAATATAAATATAACATTTATGGGCGTTCACTGCGTAAGAAGCAATTAAACATCCCTCTATTAATTTGTGAGGTTCAAATCTTAATATATCTCTATCTTTACATGTTCCAGGTTCTGATTCATCAGCATTTATAACTAGGTAATGTGGTCTAGACCCTACTTCTTTAGGTGCAAATGACCATTTTAGACCAGTTGGAAAACCAGCTCCACCACGTCCTCTAAGCTCTGAAGATTTAACTTCATTGATTATCCACTCTCTTCCTTTTTCTAAAATTTCTTTTGTTCCATTCCAATCATTTCTTAATTTAGCAGATTCAATATCAGCACCACTGTCATTGTATAAATTTTGAAATATTCTATCTTCGTCTTTAAGCATTTTTATTACCTAATAAAGTCTTTCGATTATTAACTGGTTCTGCATTTATTCTTCCTGAATAAGATCCAGGTTTTGGGGTTTTATTTTGATATATCGTCTCAATTATTTCTTCGAGTTTTTTATCATTCAAATCTTCATAATAGTCTTCATTAACTTGCATCATTGGAGCATTAACACATGCACCTAAACACTCAACCTCCATCCAAGAAATTTTACCATCGTCAGATAAGACATTTTCTTTTTCAGATATTTTGTTTTTGCAAACTTTTACTAAATCATACGCACCCCTAAGCATACAAGGTGTTGTGGTACAAACTTGAAAAAAATATTTACCAACTGGAGATAAATTATACATTGAATAAAAAGTTGCTACTTCATAAACTTTTATATAAGGCATGTCTAAAAATTTAGCTATATATTTCATTGCTTGTAAAGGTATCCAATTATCATTTTGCCTTTGAGCTATATATAACAAAGCCATGACTGCGCTCTGTTGTCTCCCATCAGGATAATTAGAAACTATTTTATTTGCAGCCTCCATACTTTTATCATTAAATTTAAAAGTTTCAGGCTGTTCTTTGTGAATTTTTTTTACACTCATCTATCAACCTCT
>CACASS010000025.1 GCA_902535275.1 uncultured Pelagibacteraceae bacterium | reverse complement strand
TTCTGAATTCTTTTGAATTTTCTGTATATGAATAAGCATTAACATTTTGACCAAGAAATGTGATCTCTTTTGCACCATTTTCAATTAATTGTTCAGCTTCTGATATAATTTTATTGAATGGTCTAGAATACTCTGGCCCCCTAGTGTAAGGCACCACACAAAAATGACAAAACTTATCACATCCCTCTTGAATAGTTAAAAAGGCTGATATTTTATTATCGTTATTTCTAATTTGGTCAAAATATCCGAATTTTGAAATAGTATCGAATTCTGTTTCTTCTTGTTTTAAGTTTACAATATGTTTTTTTAGTAGGTCATTAACTTTATGATAAGATTGGGGCCCTAACACAATATCTATATATGGTTCTCTTTTAACCATTTCTTCATTTTCGGCTTGTGCAACACAGCCTGCAACAACCATTATTGGTTTTTTTTTATCTCTATATAGTTTTTTAACTCTACCAATTTCGTGATAAACTTTTTCTTTAGCTTTATCCCTTATGTGACAAGTATTTAAAATATAACAATCTGCATTTGATTGGTTAGTAGTCTTTATAAAACCCAACTTACTAAGAGAATCATAAATTCTATTAGAGTCGTACTCATTCATTTGACAGCCAAAAGTTTTTATGAAGATTTTTCCATTCTGCATAATTTATATTTTAAAAAAATTTGAAATTCCTATCATTTAATCTTTTTAATTCCATAAAGCTCTAATTTGTGATCTACTAATTTATATCCGTACTTTTCCGCAACTTTTTTTTGCAGTTTTTCTATTTCCTCATCAACAAACTCGATAATTTCTCCTGATTTAATATCAATAAGATGATCGTGATGACTTTCAACTAATGTTTCATATCTTGCTTTCCCACCTTTAAAATCGTGCTTAGTTAATATGCCAGACTCTTCAAAAAGCTTTACTGTCCTATAAACTGTAGCAATACTTATTTTAGAATCTAGCTTAGAGACTCTTTGATACAACTCATCAACATCTGGATGATCAGACTCACCATAAACTTCTTTCGACTCAGATAAAACTTTAGCAATTATTTTTCTTTGATCAGTAAGTTTAACACCTTTCTTTTGGCAAATTTGTTCTATAGTTTCAGACATAATTTATTCTAACTCGAATATATAGGTTTTATCAAACTTTTATTTTTATCTAATTTAATTAAATTTTTGTAATTTTTATTTACTAACTCCTGTGATTTAAAGCCAATTAAAACAGCTTTATTTGCTAATGACATAGCTTTAGCTACTGATAAGGAAATTCTAAGACTGGTAAATTTTCCTGGTCCCAGATTTATAAAAATTTTATCGATATCACTTATCTTTAATTTTTTTTTTTTTATAAAGTTTAAAAGTAATTCCATAAATTTATCAAAGTTTTCTCTACTGTTTATATGTCTACTGGTGTATGATTGTTTACCAATAATGATCACAAAAACAATTTTTTCATTAGCCGCATCAATTATTAAATTTGTCTTCATTTACGTATTTTTTTTAAATGCTAATGCAGATACTGTAAACATGAAATATGAGCCTAATGAAAAGGGAATTTTAGCTTTGATGTACCATAGATTTGAAGAAAACAAATACCCTTCAACTAATATAAAAATTGACGTATTTCAAAAACATTTGAATATCATTAGGCAAAACAGTTTTTCTTTTTTAAATCCACAAAACTTTGAATTAGAATTTAATAAAGTAGATGGAGAGAAAAAAATTTTACTTACTATTGATGATGCATTTTCATCTTTTTATATAAATGCTTGGCCGATCCTAAAAAAAGATAAAATTCCATTCATTTTATTTGTTTCAACTGAGACAGTAGGTAAAAATGGTTATATGAGTTGGGATGAAATTATAGATATATCAAAAGAGGATTTTGTATTTATTGGAAATCACTCCCACTCACATGAATACTTAGTAAAATACAAATTTAAAGAATTTAAAAAAGATATTGCCACATCTATAAAAATATTTAGGGAAAATCTTGGATATAATTCTAAGTTTTTTTCATATCCATTTGGAGAGTATAGTTTAGAACAAAAAAAGTATATTGCTAAAAATTTTGACTATGCTTTTGGTCAGCATTCAGGAGTTATAGATTTAAATAAAGATAAATATGAGTTACCCAGATTTCCTATAAATGAAAAATATGGTGATTTAGAAAGATTTAAATTTTTAATAAATCTTTTACCAATTCAATATAAAGCAATAGTTCCAGAAGAAAAATTTTTATTAGACGCTAATAATCCACCAGAACTAATAATTGAATTTTTTAAAGATCAACCAAAAATCAATAAAATAAATTGCTTTTCAAATGAAGGTGGGGATTGGAAAAATTCTAAACTAAATTATAAAAAAGATAAAATTGAGGTTATTTTTTTTGAAAAGTTTTTACCAAGAAGGGGAAGAATCAATTGTTCCATGCAAGATAAGGATGGATGGAGATGGTTTGGAACACAGTTTACTCTAAATTAAATTTTTCATTTTTAGGCTTGTTGGTAAAATATCTACATCATCAAAATCGGTTAAAGAATTCTGAGTAATTATTTTTTTAAGAACTAGTATATACTCTTCACCTGTTTCTGCGTATTTATCTAAAAAATTAACTAGTTTTAAACTATCTAATTTTTCATCATTATCTCTTTGGATTGCCCGTTCAATTCTAAATTCTTCGTAACTAGAATGTGTATTTAAATTTCTTTGATAAGCTCTTACTGAAGCTTTCAAAATTTTAAACTTTGCGACTTTATGTTTTTTATCTTTCTCTACTTCTAAAGGCTTGATACCTTCGCCAGACCATGTCCATTGTCCAAATAATGCATTACCTTCTTGAGCAAATCTAGATGTTCCCCAGCCAGTTTCTTTAGCTGCTTGCGCTATTGCTAATGAAACCGGAATCTCATCCATTCTTATTTTAAGTTTTGCTAAATCATTATTTTTTACACCATACTGTTTAAATTTAAGTTCAAGCCACGTTTGATCACGTGTTGAAGTATTATTTTTATTTAAAATCACAAAAAGTTTTTTTCGATCAAATCTAATTTTAAGATTTTCTTCAATAATTAATGGTAGTACAATTTTAATAAACAGTTTTTTTCTTTTTTTTGGACTTTCAATATTTTTAAGCTCTTTGGGAAGTTTTGTTAGTTGGTTGCCTGCATTAACTAATTTAGTTTTTTTAACAGTATCAAGATTATATCCATTTTCTTTAAATAACTCCTCAATTGTTGAGGCACTCAATCTTTGAGGATCCTCGTCATTTTCATCTTTTCCAAATACATCAATGTCATCAAAAATATTCCAAGAAAATCTATCTTTAATTTTATCTTTAATTTCTTTATTATTTTTTTTTTGCTTATCTAAGATTTCATCAAAATTTTGTTTCGAAGAATTTAATACAACTTCATTTGCTTTAAAATTATTTTTTATAAAACTGATCGAGTCTGGTAAAACTGAAAATACTAATATAATAATTAAGCTTGTTAACAATGTTTTTAAAAAATTAAGATTAATATTATCTATTTTTTTTTTAAAATTTTTTTTTTTCATGTTTCTTCAGATTCTTTATAATTTATAGAATAGATATTATACAGCTAAAACTTCTTTAACTTCAGGAACATAATGACAAAGAAGATTTTGAACCCCTTGTTTTAAAGTTAAAGTTGAAGATGGACATCCTGAGCAACTACCTTTTAACATCACAGTAACTTTTCCATCTTTAAATTCCTTAAATGTTATATCTCCACCATCTCTTGCGACCGCTGGTCTAATTTTAGTTTCTAAAATCTTTATTATTTTGTTTTCGATTTCACCATAATTTTTTTGATTATCATCTAATTCAGTCTTTTTATTAATAATATATTCATTGCCTTCATCATAGTATTGATTGAGGTAGGAAATCACTATGTGTTTAATGTTTTCCCATTTTTCATCTTGAGTTTTATTGATTGATAAAAAGTTCTCACTCAAAAATATTCCTGTAATACCGTTTATTGACAAAATATTTTTTAATATAGGGATATCTGTTTGATCCTCGTTTAAATATTCATAGGGACCATCATTTGATACACCTTTCCCTGGTAAAAATTTAAGAGAATTTGGATTTGGTGTTTCTTGTGTCTGAATAAACATTCTGTTTATATAACTATAAATTTTTAAATTTAAAGGATTTTAAAAACCTATTATTTTCTTCATTTCTTTTATCTTTTTTCCCGCAATTTCCTCGGCTTTACTTGCTCCTTGTTCAAGGACTTTATCTAGATATTCATTTTCGTTAATTAATTTTTTAATTTCATCAGAGATTGGCGAAATTTTGCTTGATAAAATTTCAGCTAATTGACTTTTGAGATCAGAAAAATTTTTACCCCCAAATTCATTTAAAGTTTTATCTAAGGTTTGGTTTGAAATGCTAGAATAAATTCCAAGAAGATTTTTAGCCTCTGGCCTGTCGTTTAGTTTGTCTTCTTCATCAGGAATTGAAAACGCGTCGGTTTTTGCTTTTTTAATTTTGTTTATAATTTCGTCTTTTGTATCAGTTAAATTAATCCTACTTAAATCTGATGGATCTGATTTACTCATTTTTTTTAAACCGTCTCTTAAACTCATTATTCTTGAGAAATTTTCTTTTATCAAAGGTTCTGGAGCTTTTAAAAAATCATCACAATTAAAATCTTTGTTAAATTTTTGGGCAATGTCTCTTGTTAATTCTAAATGTTGTTTTTGATCCTCTCCAACAGGAACATGCGTAGCATCATAAAGTAATATGTCACTAGCCATTAATACAGGATAAATATATAAACCAACTGAAGCCTTTTCCTTATCTTTACCTGCTTTTTCTTTAAATTGTGTCATTCTATTTAACCAACCCATTGGTGCCATACAACTTAACATCCATGATCCTTCCGCATGTGCATGAACTTTTGATTGATTAAAAATAATACTTTTACTTGGGTCAATACCGCTTGCAATAAATGTTGCAGTTGTTTCACGAATATTATTCTTTAATTGATCTTTATCTTGCTTAACAGTAATTGCATGTAAATCTACAACACAAAAAATACATTCATTTTGATTATCATTATTTAAATCTACAAAGTTTTTAATAGCTCCAAGATAGTTACCTAAATGAAGATTGCCAGTAGGCTGAACACCAGAAAATATTTTTTTGGACATTTTTTAATACTTTAAATTAATATCTGAAATTTTAAAGGCTTTTATAATAATTGAAATTCCAATGTATGAAACAAAAGTTGATAAAACAATCAAAACAATAAAAATAAATTTATAATTATTTACGTAGACTAATGAGCTTTCTAAAAGGTTTATCAGAAAATAAAATATTAAAATTGCAATTATATTTGAGAAAATAATTTTTAATATTTGAATAATAAAATTTGAACTAAATTTAAAGTAATTTTTATTAATAACAAAAACTAATAAAATAATTCCATTAAACCATGAGGAGATTGTAGTTGCGATTGGTATTATGATAAAACCAACTTTTGAAAAAAACATCAAACTAATTGTAATGTTTAAAATTACAGAAATTACAGAAAACTTAAATGGTGTTTTAGTATCATTTCTTGCAAACAAAAAGGTTGAAAATATTTTGATCAAAGAAAATGCTGGAAGCCCAAAAGAAAAGTAGAATAATGCTTTTGCAGAATTACTGACACTTACCTTATCGAAAGAACCATATCCAAATAAGGCAGAAGTTATTTGTTCTGAACCAACAATGAGAGCAAGTGATGCTGGTAAACTTAAAAATAAACTCAATTCTAAAGCTTTATTCTGTAATTCTTTAGTTTTTAAGGAGTTATTACTTTTAATATGTCGACTTAAGTTTGGAAGGATTACAGTACCTATAGCAATACCAGCTATTGCTAAATTTATCTGATAAATTCTATCTGCATAATATAAATAGGAAACAGCACTTGCTTGAAATGATGCAATAATTGTTCCAACTAATATATTTATCTGAGTTACACCTGAAGAAAATATGCTTGGTAAAAGTTTACTAAAAAAGTTTTTAACCTTATCGTTTATTTTAAAATGAAAATTTATATTTAATACAAAATATTTTTTTACAAATATTAATAAAAAAATAAATTGTATGAGCCCTGCAAGAGTAACAGTATAAGATAAGTAATAAACCAAATAATCATTTAAATTTTCGGCATAGAGCAAACAAATTATTAGTAATATATTTAAAATCATTGGTGCTGCAGCTGCAGCTGCAAATTTATTATGTGAGTTTAAAATTGCTGAAAAAAAAGATGCGAGACTTATAAAAAATAAAAAAGGAAATGTAATTCTAGTTAGGTCAATTGCAATATTTAATTTTTCTGTATCATTTGAAAATCCTGGTGCAATTATTTTAATAAAAGCTGGCATGAATATTTGAATTATTAAGATTGTAAAGAACAAACCTAATATCAATAGATTAAAAATTGTACTTGCGAAAGTGTTTGCGTTTTTTTTTGATTTAAGAAGTTCTGAGGAATAAGATGGAACAAATGCAGCGTTAAATGTTCCCTCTGAAAATAATCTTCTAAAAGTATTTGGAATTCTAAAGGCTACAAAAAAAGCATCCGCTAAAGGTCCCGAACCAAGGTATACTGCTATGAAAAAATCTCTTATGTAACCAAGAGCCCTACTTAACAAAACAAATAGACTAAATGTGCTTGTTGACTTAATGAGATTCATAAATCATATTAGTCTTAAATTTACCTTAATAGTATATTTAATTTACCTAATGAAAAAAAACAAAATTGAACATTATTCAAATAAAGAGGCTCTTGAATTTCATAATTCAAATAAATCTGGCAAGATTGAGATAAATTCATCAAAACCGATGACATCAAAAAGAGACTTGGCTTTAGCTTACTCTCCAGGTGTAGCGGCTCCAGTTAAAGAAATTTTTAAAAATCCAGAGCGAGCATATGATTATACTACCAAAGGAAATTTAGTTGCTGTCATAAGTAATGGATCTGCAATTTTAGGATTGGGTAACTTAGGAGCAATTGCATCAAAACCTGTAATGGAAGGTAAAGCGGTATTATTTAAAAGATTTGCAGATATAGATGCTATTGATTTAGAAATTGACAATAAAGATCCTGAAGAAATAGTTAATAGTATAAAAAATTTTGCAGTCAGTTTCGGAGGTATAAATCTTGAAGATATAGCTGCACCACAATGTTTTATAATAGAGGAAAATTTAAAAAAAATACTTGATATACCAGTATTTCATGATGACCAACACGGAACAGCAATCATAACATCTGCAGCACTGATTAATTCACTTCATATTACTAAAAAAAATATTTCTAAAGTTAAAGTAGTTGTAAATGGTGCTGGAGCATCTGCTATGGCTTGCTCAGATCTTTTTATAAAATTAGGAGTAAAAAAACAAAATTTAACAATGATTGATAGCAAAGGTGTTATTAGTTTAGACAGAAAAGAATTAAATAAGTGGAAATTAAAATATGCAAAAAAAACAAAATATAGAACTCTTAGTGATGCATTAAAAAATGCAGATGTTTTTTTAGGACTGTCATCAGCAGGTATCCTAAAAAAAGAAATGATTAAACAAATGGCAAAAAACCCAATTATATTTGCATGCGCTAACCCAGATCCAGAAATTTTACCAGAGGAAGCTTATAAGATTAGAAAAGATGCAATTATAGCAACTGGTAGATCTGATTATGCAAACCAAGTTAATAACTTAATAGGTTTTCCTTATATATTCAGAGGTGCACTTGATGTAAGAGCAAAAACAATAAATGAAGAAATGAAAATTTCTGCAGCTAATGCGATTGCTAAATTGGCCAGAGAAAGAGTTCCCGATGAAGTAGCTGCAGCAATGGGAGGGGATAGGCCCAAATATGGTAAAGATTACATTATTCCATCTACCTTTGACCCAAGACTAATTAGCGTAATTCCAGTTGCTGTAGCAAAAGCTGCAATAAAAAGTGGTGTTGCTAGAAAAAAAATTGAAAATTTTAATTTTTACGCTGAACAGTTGAAACAAAGACTAGATCCATCAGTAACAATTCTTCAAGGTATAAATTCTAAGGTTAAAAAAAATCAAAAAACTGTAGTATTTGCAGATGGTGAAGATGAAAATACACTTAAGGCTGCAATTGCATTTAAAAATGGTGGTCTAGGCACTCCTATAATTGTTGCAAAAGAAAATATTGTTAAACAAAGACTAAAAGAAATTGGTTATAGAGAAAACCTAGATATTAAAATTGTTAATTCTACTGATAAAAAATTGAGAGAAAAGTATGTGAAATTCCTTTTTCAGAAAATGCATAGAGAACAAGGTTTGCTTGAGAGAGATTGCGATAGAATGGTTAGAAATGATCGAGTAATTTGGGCGTCTTGTATGGTTGAATGTGGAGATGCAGATGCAATGGTTACGGGTAATACCAGGAGATATTCTCAATCATTAGAAAAAATTAAAAAAGTAATACCACCTAGGAAAGGAGAAATAATGTTTGGATTAAATATGGTTGTTAGTAAAGGTAAAACTGTATTTATTGGAGATACATCTGTTAATGAATATCCTTCATCTGAAGAATTAGCTCAAATAGCAATATCATCTGCAAGGGTTGCTAGATTGTTTGGATTTAATCCTAAAGTTGCGTTTTTATCTCATTCAACATTTGGTCAACCAGTAACTAGTAGAACAAAACACATAAGAGATGCTGTGGAAATTTTAAAAGAAAGAAAAGTTGATTTTAAATTTGATGGTGACATGCAGCCTGATGTTGCTCTTAACGAAGAATATACTGACCTTTATCCTTTTTCAGAAATAGTAGGAAATGCAAATATTTTAATTATGCCAGGCCAGCATAGTGCGGCTATTTCCAATAAAATAATGAAAACACTTGGAGGAGCTAAAGTTATAGGTCCATTGTTAATAGGGCTTGCTCAACCAATAGAAATTGCCCCACTAAGATCTTCTACATCTGATATATTGGATTTAGCCTCAGTTGCTGCTTATTCTGCTGGCGTGATTAAATACAAAAAAACGAATTAATATTATATTTATTTTTTTACAACTCTTAGATCATCAACTAAAAATATACTAGTTATTACATCTTCAACATCTAGAATTTGTTTAGCTTCCTTAGTAACCTCGTCTCTCTCTGTTTCATTTTGAGCAATTCCATAAATATAAATTTTCTTTTTATAGGTATCAATATTATAATTTACTGCTTTTATTTTTTTACTTCCAATTAAAGCTGCTCTAAGTTGTGAGGTTATTAGGAGATCTTTTGCAGATCTTTTGAAATTAAACTTCTCTTTAATTTGTAAATCATTATTTACTGATCTTGCACCCTTTATTTCCCAAGCTAACTTAGTAATTTTAAGTTTATCCTCAACTGCATTTACTTTTCCTGTAAGAAATATTCTTCCATCAAGAATTTTTGTTTTAACAGAAATGATATAACTTTTATCTGCAGATAATAACCTTGCTCTCAAATTTTGCTGCATAATCGAGTCATCAATTTGAGTACCTAGACTTCTTGGATCTAAAGCAACTGAGACACCAGTTCCTAAAACTCCTGTCGATGAATAACCGACACACCCTGAGACTATTATAAATATAAAAAATAAAATAATCTTTTTAATATTCATTTTTTTTTTCAAGACAATAATTATATATAATTTTTTTGGAAATTCCTTTTACTTCAGAAATTTTTTTTACTATATCTTTTATTGACATTTTTTTAAGTAATTGGTCTATCATTCTCTTATCTGATTCTTCAAGCTCATTAAAACTTAATTTTTCTTTTTTTGGTTCAGAAATTATGACTGTTATTTCGCCTTTCCTTGAAAAATTAACATTTGATAACTCTTTGACTGATGTTCTAATATATTCTTCATGATATTTTGAAATTTCTCTACAAATTATAATATCTCTGTTCAAAAAATATTCTTTTAAATCATCAATTCTTTTATCAAGTTTATTTGGTGATATGAAAAATGCAATCGAACTCTCAAGTGATGATAAGTTTTTGAATAATTTTTTAATTTGACTTTGTTTTTCAGGAAGAAATCCACAAAAATAAAAATTATCAGAAAATCCACTTATTGAAATTGCAGCACTAACTGAGGACGCTCCTGGAATTGGAAAAATATCAATCTTATTTTTTACACACTCTTTGACTAGTATCCTTCCAGGATCAGATATAGCAGGCGTACCTGCATCTGAAACTAATGACACTATTTTTTTATTTTTTAGAATTCCCAATACTTTGTCTACATTTTTTTTTTCATTAAATTTGTGATTAGAAACAAGCCTTTTATTTATTTCAAACTTCTGGAGTATTTTTTTCGTAACTCTTGTATCTTCACATAAAATTAAATCAGACTGTTGAAGGATTTTAACAGCTCTAAATGAAATATCACCCATATTTCCGATTGGGGTAGCAACACAATATAGCCCAGGTTTAAATTTATTGTTGTTTAAATTCATATGAATTATTCAATTAGATATATTACTAGAACTTAAATGAAAACTTTAATTAAATTATTATTATTTTTACTATTAAGTCTCGCTCTTTTTAATCAAAATATATTAGCATCTGAAAAAATTAAGATTGGATTAATTGTTCCTCTGAGTGGAGACAATTCTTTAATTGGTGAAAAAATTATAAAATCAATAAGAATGGCCATAAACAAAATAAATGATGAAAGAATTGAAATACTTCCAAAAGATACAAAATCAAATCCTATTGATGCATTAAAAGCGTCAAAAGAATTGTATAAAGAAGGTGTTAAAATAGTCATTGGGCCTGTATTTAATGAAAGTACTAAGTATCTTGATGACCTTGAGGATGTAACTTTTATATCCTTTACTAACAAATTAATCGATAATCCAAAAAATGTTATTAGCGCAGGTGTAAACGCCATATCACAATTACAAACAATAAAAAAATTTATCGATAAAAAAAATTTATCAAAAAGTATTTTTTTAGTTCCTAAATCACAGTTTAAAAAAGAAATAGACGAAGCAATTAATAAAACCAAGATTAAACATAAAAAAGTATTTTACTATGACAGAGAACCAACAAAGCTAACTAAACAAATTGAAGAGCTGACAAATTATCAAATTAGAAAAAATAATCTCAAAAATGAAATTAAAAGAATAGAAGATTTATCATTTAAAGATAAAGAGAGAAAAATTCAAAACTTAAAAAAGCGAGACACATTAGGAAATATAGATTTTGACTCTGTTATAATTGCGGATTTTGATGAAAATTTAAAGAGTGTAGCTACATCGCTTTTATATACTGATGTTTCATCAAAAAGAATTTCGTATATTACTTTAAATCAATGGTTTGATGAAAGCCTATTAAGTGAGAATTCTCTTCATCCAATATATTTTCCATCAATAA
>CACASS010000024.1 GCA_902535275.1 uncultured Pelagibacteraceae bacterium | reverse complement strand
TATAATACAAACTACAAACCAAACTAAAATTAACATAATGATTAATTTTTAAGATATATTTTTTGGATCTGGCATACCTACTTTATTATAACCAGCATCAACATAGTGAATTTCACCTGTAACTCCGCCTGCCATATCACTTAGAAGATATAATGCTGAGTTTCCAACATCGATATTATCTACGTTTCTCTTTAAAAAAGAGTGATCAGCATTCCATTTGTATAAGAATTTAGCATCTCCAATAGCTGATGCAGCTAAAGTTTTTATTGGACCTGCACTTATCGCATTAACCCTTATTCCTTTAGCTCCCAAATCTCTTGCTAAATATTTCACACTAGACTCTAAAGCTGCCTTACAAACTCCCATTACATTGTAATTAGGAATTGCTTTGTTAGCTTCATAGCTGAGTGTAATCATACTACCACCCTCTTTCATAACTTTTGAAGCTTCTTTTGCAACTTCAGTAAATGAAAAACATGAAATTAGCATACTTCTTAAAAAATTTTCTCTTGTAGTATTTAGATATTCTCCTGAAAGTTCAGATTTATCAGAAAAAGCAATTGCGTGAACAACAAAATCAATTTCTCCCCATTGGGTTTTAACATCCTCAAATAATTTTATTACATCTTCTTTTTTCTCAACATCGCAGCTAAATGTAACATTAGAATTTAGTTTTTCTGCAAGAGGAACCACTCTTTTTTTAAGAGCATCACCTAAATATGTAAAAGCTAATTCAGCACCTGCCTCTGAAAGTTTCTGAGAAATACCCCATGCAATAGATCTTTCATTAGCAACACCCATTATCAGTCCTTTTTTACCTTTCATTAAAGACATAAATTAGACTTTCTCAAATACTAGAGTTGCATTTGTTCCACCAAAACCAAAACTATTAGACATGACAGTATTTAATGTTGCTTCTGTCTCTGTTTTAGCAACTATTGGAAATTTTTTAGCATCCTCATCTATTTCGCTTATGTTAGCTGAGCCTGTAATAAAATTATTTTTCATCATAATTAAACAATATATTGCTTCATGCACTGATGCAGCTCCTAACGGATGACCTGATAAAGATTTAGTTGAGCTAATCTTTGGAATTTCATTTCCAAAAGCTTCTTTAACAGCATTCAATTCAGTAATATCTCCAACTGGAGTAGAAGTTCCATGAGTATTTATATAATCTACTTTATTTTTTGAAGTTGCCATAGCCATTTGCATACACCTTACTGCACCTTCGCCTGATGGTGCTACCATATCATACCCATCTGAAGTTGCTCCATAACCAGTTAATTCAGCGTATATTTTAGCCCCTCTAGCTTTTGCATGTTCATATTCTTCAAGAACTAAAACTCCTGCACCTCCAGCAATTACAAAACCATCCCTAGTTTTGTCATAAGCCCTTGAAGCTTTTTCGGGAGTATCATTATATTTAGAAGATAATGCAGTCATTGCATCAAACATGGCAGTCATTGCCCAGTGTATCTCTTCACTACCGCCTGCAAAAACAACATCTTGTTTGCCCATTTGAATAAGTTCCATAGAATTTCCAATACAGTGCCCGCTTGTTGCACAGGCTGAACTCATTGTATAGTTTGTTCCTTTAATTTTGAAAGGAACAGCAAGTGTTGCAGAGGCGGTACTTGCCATTGTTCTTGGTACAATAAATGGTCCCATTAATTTTGGAGTCTTAGCTCTAGTTTTATCTGCTGCTAAAATAACATTTTCAATTGAAGGTCCACCTGAACCCATAACAATTCCTGTTTTGAAATTACTTACTTCGCTTTCTTCCAATCCAGAATCTTTAATTGCTTCTTTCATGGCAATATAATTGTAAGCAGATCCTGAACCCATAAATCTAATTGTTTTTCTATCTATATGATCCTCAAGTTTTATATTAGGCTTTCCATGAATATGACTTTTAAGATTGTGTTCTTTATACTCCTCAGAAAAAGAAATTCCTGATTTTGTATTTAGTAAGGATTGATGAACTTCTTCTTGGTTATTCCCAAGACATGAAACAATTCCCAAACCTGTAATTACTACTCTTCGCATTATTTAAATAATCCTACTTTGAGACTATCTGCAGAGTATATTTTTTTGCCATCAGCAAGAAGAATACCATTTGCTAGCCCAACTGTTGTTTCACCTTTAATCAATATTCTTTTCATATCAATAATGTATGTCGCCATTTTGACATTTTTTAAAACTTCTCCTGTAAACTTTACCGTACTTACTCCTAAAGCCCTTCCTCTTCCAGGATTTCCAAGCCAACCCAAGTAAAAGCCAACTAGTTGCCACATTGCATCCAAACCCAAGCAGCCTGGCATTACTGGATCTTCCTTAAAGTGACAATCAAAAAACCACAGATCATCTTTTATATCAAGTTCAGCCTTCATCAACCCTTTGTCAAAAGCTCCATTTTTTTCACTAATTTCAGTTATCCTATCAAACATTAGCATTGGTGGAGACGGTAATTTTGCATTTCCAGGGCCAAAAAGTTCACCATTTGCGCAACTTATTAATTCATCATAATTAAAGGAACTTTTTTTCATAATTTTTCTAATCTTATTACTTGATTTACAAACATTATAATATAGATATTCTTTAGAATAATTATAATTAGTAATGACTTACGTTGATCAATATATTGATAAATTAAGAAAATCTGGTCTAAGACCAACAAAACAAAGAATTAAAATTTGTGAAGTGTTGTTTAATGCTGAAAAGACTTTTCACTTTACTATCAAAGAATTGGTCAAAATCATCGAAAATCAAGCAAATATTAAGGTTTCTCTAGCAACTGTCTACAACACAGTTCATGCATTTATCAAGAAGGGTTATTTAAAAGAAATTCCACTAAATGCTTCACAAAGTTATTACGATACAAATGTAACTCATCATCACCATTTCTTTGACGAGGAAGAAAACAAATTGATTGATATTAATCAAGAGGATGTTGATGACATTAATATTAAAAGAACAATTCCAGGAAAAAAAATAAGATCAGTAGAATTCATTGCTAAAATTGTGAGTGATAATCAATCTCAAAAATAATTCAATAATATCAATAGTTTAAATAATACATTATATTAATTCTAAAGTATTGACATATTATAATTCCTCTATATATAAACCACTTTAGAATCATTATTAATAGTAGGAGTAAAAATGTCATTAAAAGGTAGTAAAACAGAGGAAAATTTAAAAGAAGCATTTGCTGGAGAGAGCCAAGCAAATAGAAGATATCTTTATTTTGCTCAAAAAGCGGATGTTGAAGGCTTTAACGACGTAGCGGCGGTATTTAGATCAACTGCAGAAGGTGAAACTGGACACGCTCATGGTCATTTAGAATATTTAGAAGAAGTAGGTGATCCAGCAACTGGTAAACCAATTGGTGAAACAAAAGCCAATCTTGAGTCTGCAATCCAAGGTGAAACTCATGAGTACACAGATATGTACCCTGGAATGGCTAAAACGGCAAGAGACGAAGGGTTTGATGAAATAGCTGATTGGTTTGAAACTTTGGCAAAAGCTGAAAAATCACACGCAGGCAAATTTCAAAAGACACTAGAAAGCATCGCGTAAATAAAATTTGTGGACGAAACCCCTCTCGTCCACAAAAACCACTTTTAAAAAAATCTATGAGTAAAGAAGGCAGCACACAAGCACCTATAAGACACCCATTAAAATTTAGAGATCCAGATTTTATAAATCCTGAAAAAATTGATCAGGAAATGAGAAGAGTATTTGATATTTGTCATGGATGCAGAAGATGTTTCAATTTGTGTGATAGTTTCCCAAAATTATTTGACTTTATAGATGAAACTGAGGGTGGCGAGGTATCAGATCTTTCAAGTGATAAGTTTAAACCTGTTGTAGATGCTTGCACTTTATGTGACATGTGTTTTATGACTAAATGTCCATATGTGCCACCACACGAATTTGATTTAGATTTTCCACATTTGATGTTGAGATATAGAACTGCTCAAAGAAATAATGGAGATATATCAAAAATTGCTAACCAATTAACTCAAATTGATAGAAATTCAAAAATAGGAATATTTTTTAGCTTTTTTATAAATTGGATTACTAATGTAAAAAATAAATTTGCTAGAAAAGTTTTAGAATTTTTTACTGGAATAGACAAAAGGGTCGTTTTACCGAAATATAATAAAGAAACATTTGCAAGTTATTTTCAAAAATTCAAAAAAAATATTTTACAAAAATATAAAGAAAGAAAAGTTGTAATATATTCAACATGTTTTGTTAATTTTAATAAGAAAAAAACTGGAGAAGCAGCTTTGAAAGTACTTCATCATAATAATGTAGAAGTAGAACACTCTTATGCAGGTTGTTGTGGTATGCCTTATCTAGAACAAGCAGATTTAGATCAAGTTACAAAGCAAGCAGAATTAGTTTCTAGAGAATTAATAAAATATGTCGAAAAGGGATACAAAGTAGTAACCTTAACAGCAAGTTGTGGTTTAATGTTAAAGTTCGAATGGCCTTTATTGATGCCAAATGATGGAATAATTAAAAAACTTTCACAAAATACACTCGATATTGATGAATATGTAATGGATATTGCTAACAAAGAAGGGCTGGTAGATGGTTTGAAAGAAATTGATGGAGGAGTAACTGTCCATAATGCTTGTCATGCTAGAGCACAAAATATGGGAAATAAAGCAAGAGATATGCTTAAATTAATTCCAAATATTAAATTAGATGTTGTTGAGAGATGTGCTGGTCATGGTGGAACTTTCGGTATTATGAAGGAAACTCATGATATCGCAAATAAAGTGGGCAAAACTACCGCAAGCACTGTTAAAAGAAAAAATAATAAATATATGGCATCTGACTGTCCATTGGCTGGTAAACATATTAAGCAGTTAGCCGAAGACACAAAAATTGTTAGCGATGAAGCGGTGCATCCAATCGAGATAGTCTCAAAAAGTTATGGATTATAGAATGTCAAAAGAGCAAAAAATTATTACTAAAGAAGACCTTCTCCCTTTAGATGCGTATACAAAGGTTAGAAGACAAATGAGAAAAGAGATAGTTGAGTTTAAAAAAAATAGAAGAATTCTTTTAGGGCCTTATGCAACGTTTTATTTTGAATGTTATGAAACTATGATAGCGCAAGTACAAGAAATGCTTTACATCGAAAAGGGTGGAGATGAGCAAGTCGCGGACGAACTAGCTGCATATAATCCTTTAATCCCTAATGGCAAAGAATTAGTTGCCACTTTAATGTTTGAGATAGATAATCCAATTATAAGAGCAGAATTTCTTGGAAAGTTAGGTGGAGTAGAAAATAATATATTTATTAAAGTTGGAGACGAAAAAATATATGCAGTTCCAGAAATGGATGTTGATAGAACTTCAGATGATGGAAAAGCATCTTCAGTACAATTTATACATTTTAAATTTTCAGATGATCAAATAAATAAGTTCAAAGACCAAAATAATTCAATTGAAGTAGGTATTGATCATAAAGAATATTCACACACAACTAAATTTTCGGAAGATAATATTAAAGCTCTTTCTGCAGACTTTAATTAACGATACCCCAAATTTTGTCATCTTTCAAAATCCAACCTGAGTAATCACCCGTCCTAATATTACACCATTTTTCTTCACATTTAATAACTTTTAAAAGACGACCTTTATCCAACTTTGCCAATGGTTTTGAATATTTCGTAGGTTTTCTAAATAGAATTCTTTCAGATTTGGTGATTATAGAACGTGAATTCCTCAATTGTGAAATATGGATCCAACCACTATTTTTTTTATGATCAATAACTCTTCTGAAATTTTCTTTTTTATCGATTACTTTTAGAGGTAATTCTATCTTTCTATAAACATATTTAATTGGATAATCAAAGCTTGGACCGTATCTAACATTTACTTTTTTATTTTTTAACATCAGAAAATAATTATTTTCTTGAGCGAACGACGAAAATGGTAAAAGAAAAAAAAATGAAAGTATTAAATATTTTCGCATATACATCCTTTTCTTTTTCTAAATAATACTTTTCTAAATTTAAGATTTAATAAATCTATTATTAAAATATGGGAATTTAAATTTTTACCAACATTTAAAATTGCCTTCAGAACCTCATTGGCCTGTAGGCTACCCGTAATAACTGCCGTTGATCCCAATATACCATCTGTTTCACAATCCAAAACTCCTTCTGCTGGTTCACCTTGATAAAAACATTTCAAACAGGGACTTTTCTTTAAATTAAAATCAAATGTAAAAATATGTCCTTCAAATTTACTTATAGCTCCAATAATAAGTTTTTTTTTATATTTTAACGAAAATTTATTTAAAAGAAATTTTGCTTTAAAATTGTCTGTACCATCAACAATAACATTATATTGTTTAAGAATTTTTCCTAAATTTTTATCTTCTGCTTTGTTCCTATAAATTTTAACTTTTACTTTTTTATTAATTTTACTTATTTTTCTCTTTAGAATATTAACTTTATATTTTCCAACATCATCAGAAGTGAACATAACTTGTCGATGTAAATTTGATATATTCACTTTATCATGGTCCATTATCCCAATTTTGCCAATACCTGCTCGTGAAAGTAAATCAATCACTGGTGACCCTAAACCACCACATCCAACAACAAGAACTTTGGAATTTTGAATTTTTTTTTGACCTAGAATCCCAACTTTTTTTAAAATAATCTGTCTTGAATATCGCTCGAGATCTTTGTTACTAAACATTTACTATTTACCAGTAGATCCAAATCCTCCAGACCCTCTGATTGTCTCTGGTAATTCATTTGTTTCTTCAATTTCTACTTTTAAAATAGGCATTAAAACCATTTGAGCAACTCTATCTTCATCATTGACAGTAAATTCATCTTTACCATGGTTAAATAAAATAATTTTTAGCTCTCCTCTATAATCACTATCAATTGTGCCTGGTGTATTTAACACAGTAATACTTGATTTTGCGGCAAGACCAGATCTTGGTCTAATTTGAACCTCTGTATCTTCAGGAATTGCAATTGCAATACCTGTGGGTATCAACATCGACTCATTTGGTTTGATTGTTATAGGTTTATCTACACATGCCATCAGATCCATACCCGAAGATCCACTAGTTTTATAACTTGGAAGTTTTGCTTTTTGGTTAAGTCTCTTAAATAAAACCTTTACCATTACTTAATTAAGCTCGGAGATAACTCTATCCACTATCTCAGATGCTATTAAAGATTTATTTTTCTTCAACAACTTTTCACTTTCTTTATTTTTATAAAATATAGAAACTTCATTATCATCAGAGTCAAAACCTATTGTTTTATCAGAAATATCATTTGCAATAATCCAATCACAATTTTTTTGGTCTAATTTTCTCTTTGAATTTATCTCAAGATTTTGTGATTCTGCCGCAAATCCAATTGTAATCTTTGGTCTAAGTGAATTATGATTTGATATGTTTGATAAAATGTCAATATTTTTTTCTAACTTAAGATCCAAATTTTCGCTTTTTTTAATTTTTTCACTATTGATCTCTTTAACTTTAAAATCAGCTACTGCTGCATTAAAAATAGCAACATCAGTTGGCAGATTTCTGAGAGTTTCCCTAAACATTTCTTCTGCAGTTTTAACTGAAATAAATTTAACTCCCTCAACTGGGTCTAAATTTGTTTCTCCAGAAATAAGTGTTGTTTCAAAACCATTATCTCTTAATGATTTAGCAATTTCATAACCTTGTTTTCCACTTGATCTATTAGTTATAAATCTTACTGGATCTATAAACTCTTTAGTAGGTCCAGCTGTAACTAATGCCTTATATTTTTTATTTTTTTTAATATTTTTAAAATAATTTTCTATTGTCTCTAATATATATGATGGTTCTGACATTTTGCCTTTTCCATACTCTCCACAAGCCATATCCCCAATTTCAGGGCCAATTATCTTATAACCGTAACTTTTTAATTTTGATAAATTATTTTTAGTTGATTTGTGTTCCCACATTCTTACATTCATAGCGGGCACTAAAAATACTTGTTTATCTGATGCTAAAACAACAGTAGAAGCAAGATCGTCAGTCAAACCATAACTTAATTTTGAGATTGTATTTGCTGTTGCAGGCACAATTAAAATTAAATCTGCCCATCTAGAAAGTGAAATATGATCCATTTCAGCTTCATTTTCTGCACTAAATATGTCTTCATATACTTTTTCCTGCGAAAGAGATGAAATAGACAGAGGTGTTACAAAGTTTTTACCACTCTTTGTAAGTATTGTTTTAATACTCACATCTCTTTTTTTTAAACCTCTTATCACTTCTAAGCTTTTGTAAGCAGATATTCCGCCACATATGATTAGAAGTATTTTTTTATTTTTCATGAGGAGAATTAAAATACCAATAGGGTTAAAATTACAAGAGATAATAAGCCAATAATAGACTGGTTTCTAAATGACTTCATTTCTTCTTTTTTAGTGTTTAATTCATTATACGAGTTTGAATTTTGGGGTATTTGACCACTTGCAAGGTAATTGAGAGCTTGGTTTGCTTTATCCATTACCTCAGGTAAATTTGGAAGACGTTTTAATACTTCCACAGAGTCTTTTAATGTTTCATTAATTGAATTTATAGGATCTTTAGTTTCTTTCAGCCATTTTTCTAGAACAGGTTTAGATGTTTCCCAAATGTTTGTTTCAGGGTTTAATCTTCTTGCAACTCCCTCAACAACTACCATTGTTTTTTGTAACATAAGTAACTGAGGTTGGGTTTGCATATTAAATTTTTCAGTAACATCAAAAAGTTGTTTTAGTAGCTTACCACCTGAAATATTTTTTATAGAGTGACCGAAAATTGGCTCACCAATTGATCTTAATGCTTGAGCAAGGTCATTGACAGGTACATTGTTCGGGACTAGTCCTGCTGCAAGATGCACCTCTGCAACTTTTTTATAGTCTCTTTGTATAAAACCAAATAAAATTTCAGCCAAAAATCTTTTACTGACATTATCTAGTCTTCCCATAATTCCAAAGTCTATAGGAACAATCTGACCACTTTCGTTTACAAAAATATTTCCTTGATGCATATCTGCATGAAAAAAACCATCTCTTACTGCATGCCTTAAGAAATGTTGAATTATATCAGTGGCAATTTTTTTTGTATCAATTGATCTTTTCTCTAGCTCTTCCGTCTCTCTAATAGATACACCATCAATCCAATCCAGTGTCATTATGTTTTCACTTGTATAATCCCAATAGATCTTGGGAACTTCAAAACCTGCATCATTTTTGGTATTTTCTGCATATTCGTTAGCTGCAGCGGCTTCAAATCTTAAATCCATCTCTAGACTGGTAATTTCTTTCAATAAAAAAACTACCTCAACTAGCTTTAATCGTTTGGTTTTTTTGATTAATGACTCAATAATATAGGCAAAAAGCATCAAAGCATCTACTTCTTCATTAAAAATTTTTTTAATATCTGGTCTTAATATTTTTATTGCTACATTTTTAATAACTCCGTTATCGTTAATTTGAGCTTTATGTACTTGAGCAATTGAGGCAGCTGCAACTGGTTCACTTATATTAATTATTGAATTATATAGTTCATCACCTAAATCTTCTTTAATCATTTCTTTAGCTTTTGATTGTGAAAAAGGTGGAAGTTTATCTTGTAAATTTTCTAGCTCCTTAGATAATTTATCTCCTATGATATCTGGCCTTGTGGCTAAAAACTGGCCAAGTTTAATAAATGTTGTACCCATTGATGCTAATGAATTAGATAATTTTTCGCCTTCGCTTAAATTATCAAATGACACATCTTTTTTAGTAAAAGAAAAGGAAAGTAATTTAAAAATTACACTTATTAGTAAAGGTGGTTTATTAAATTTTGATAAAATAGTTAAAACATCAGATTTAGCGAGTTTTCTACCAAGTTTAAATAATGTAGTTAATCTTTTGAACATTATATTTTCCAACCAGAATGAATAGCCACTATTCCGCCAGATAAATTTCTATATGAACAATTTTTAAAATTGTTTCCCTTCATTAAATCTATTAATTCTTCCTGATTAACAAATTCTTCTATACTTTTGGTCAAATATTCATAAGGGTCTTTATCACCAACAACCGCTTTTCCAATGTGAGGAATTAATTTCGAGTAATTTTTGTATAAAAAATCTAAATTAGAATTTTGAATTTTTGAAAATTCTAAACAAAAATACCTTCCACCAGGCTTAAGAACTCTATAGGCTTCTGATAAAGATTTATCTAAATTTTTTGTATTCCGTAAGCCAAAACTAATTGTATAAAAATCAAAAGTATCATTTTCGAATGGTAACTTTTCTGCCTCTGCAACTACCCATTTTATATTTTTATATTTGCTTAGTCTTTCTTTACCTTTTTCAATCATTTTACGATTAGAATCTGATGATGTAATTTCACCATTCTTATCTGTATAATCTAAAAATAATTTGCCTAAATCGCCAGTACCACAAGCAACATCTAAATACTTTTTGTTTTTTGTTGGATTCATCCAATTCATAAGGTTTTTTTTCCAAAGTCTATGAATTCCAAATGACATAAAATCGTTCATCAAATCATATTTATCATAAACTTTATTAAATACCCCTTCCACGAGTCCTGCTTTATTTTGAAGATTTTGTTGCATATAAATTATATTAAAACACTAATATAGTATGAAATGCCCGAATTACCAGAAGTAGAAATCGTCAAACAATCTTTGAATAAGACTATTACAGGAAAGATTATTAAAGGCATATTAATAAAAAATAGAAATTTAAGGTTTAAGATCCCAAAAAATTTTGAAAAAAATATACTAAAAAAAAAAATCATTAAAGTAGATAGGTTTTCCAAACATTTAATACTCAAATTTGAGGATAGATCTAATTTAATGATACATCTTGGAATGTCAGGAACTATTCATTTGATAAGTAAATCTAGAAAAAAAAATTCCATAACAAATACAAGTTTTTATCATTCTCCATTGTTGCCTAAAAAGCATAATCATATAGAAATCAAAATCGATAACTTTAAATTAATTTTTAACGATCCAAGAAGATTTGGTTATTTTTCTTATTTTAAAAATGATGAAGATATACATGATAACTTTAAAAAATATGGACCAGAACCTTTTGATTCTTTATTTAATAAAAATTATATTTTTAATTATTTTAAAAATAAAAAAAAAAATATTAAGAATTTTTTAATTGATCAAAACTTTGTTTCAGGAATTGGAAATATTTATGCGAGTGAAATATTATTTTTATGTAAGATTTTACCATCTAAGGAGGCAAGTTCGCTTAGCTTAAAAGACTGCCAAAAAATCTCTCATTTTTCGAAAGTAGTTTTACGAAAAGCAATTAAAAAAGGAGGATCAAGTATCAGAGATTTTAAGAATACAAGTGGAGATCGAGGCTCTTTTCAAAAAAATTTTAATGTTTATCAAAGAGAAAATAAAAAATGTTTAAAATATAGTTGCAAAGGAACAATACATAAAAAATTTATTTCCAATAGGTCTAGTTTTTTTTGTAATTTATGTCAAAAATAAACAATTATTGTATTGACCCAATCATTAACTGAAGATATACACTCACGCTTATGGCGAATACTAAATCA
>CACASS010000023.1 GCA_902535275.1 uncultured Pelagibacteraceae bacterium | reverse complement strand
ACATCTGTCATTAAGAAAGGAAGTGTTCCAAACCATATAGTTTGTAAAGGTGTTTTTTGCATAACACCTTTAATAACGAATAAATTCATACCCACAGGTGGTGAAATTAATCCAAATTCAACAACTATTACTGCAAATATACCAAACCATACTGGATCAATACCAGCATCAACAATTACAGGATAAAATACTGGAATAGTTAAAAATAACATTGCCAATGAATCCATTACTGTTCCTAGTACCAAGTATATCGCACAAATTACTAAAATTATTCCTAAAGGAGTAAGTTCTAAATAATTTATAAAATCAACTACAGCGAAAGGTAACTGAGTAACTGTAATAAGATAATTAAATATACTTGCTCCAATTACAATTAAATATAATGAACCAACTGTCTTGATTGTTGTCCAAACTGCATCTTTCAATAAATTTAATTTTAATTGGCCTCTAAAAAAAATAAAAACTAAAACTAATATTACTCCTACCGCAGCACTCTCAGTAGCAGTGAAAAAACCTAAATAGAGTCCACCCATCATAATTGCAAATATTAAAAATATTGGAAAAACTTTTGAGATAGCTGAAATTCTCTCTTTTAATGGCATTTTAGTTCCATACCCACCTTGTGAAGGGTAAATTAAAAGATAAACTCTAATTGCTATCATATAAAGTAACACTGCGATTATTCCTGGTACGAGCGCAGCAAAAAAAAGTTCTTGGACTGATTGTTCGGTTAAATAAGCATATATTACCAAAATAACACTTGGTGGAATTATTATTCCAAGTGTCCCTCCAGAAGCAATAGAACCACTAATTAGAGCATCGCTATAACCATGCCTTCTCATTTCAGGACCTGCCATTTGAGACATTGTTGCAGCTGTTGCAATTGAAGATCCACAAATCATTCCAAATCCAGCACATGCACCAACTGTAGACATTGCCAAACCACCCTTGTAATGACCTACTATTGCATATGCAGCATCATATAAATTTCTTGATAAATTTGAGCTATTAGCAAGATTTCCCATTAATACAAAGAGAGGCAACACTGATAATGTATATTTTGAAACTGCATCAAATGGAGCGGTACCTAAAACAAATATTGCAGGATCAAATCCTGAAATCATTGCAAAGCCAGTAAAACCAACTACTAACATCGCAATACCTATTGGAACATTTAGTACCATTAAAATTAATACTGCAGCGAAAGATAATCCTCCATTAATTACAGCCTCTATACCCATTATAATTCCTCTTCTTTTGAACTTTTTTTTAAAATAGTTTTGATAAACCATATTACTATTGCAAAAACACTTAACCACATCCCGATAGAGCATATGAAATAAAATGGATAAAAATACAGTTCTAAATCAAGTGTTACTCTTTGATTATTCATAAATTTATATGATGTCAAAGTAGTCGAATATGCCATTACAGACATAATCGATATCATTAAAACAAATTTTAAAATTACCAAATAAGTTTTAAATATTCCCAAATTTAAATTATTTATAAAGTCCGCTGAAACATTAGCATTTAAATAAAATGCTCTTGGCATTGCAAGGAAAGCTACTAATGCCATCCCTATCTCAACTAACTCAATTGTACCTGTTACTGGTGAATTTAAAAATCGTCTTCCAAATACGTCACAAAAAGTTAATACAGCTAATAAAAATAAAATAATACCTGAAGCTATCGCTGAATAATCAAAAACTTTACTGACTTTAGAAATCATAAAAATGTTGCTTCAAATTATCTTAACATTAACATATAAATAGTTTCAAAAATAGAAAGTATTAATCATGAAATTTATTTCTTTTAAACATAATCAACAAAATAAGTTTGGTATTATTAATAATAATAAAATTACAGATCTAACTGGAAAAATATCTAATTCAAATACACTAAAAGATTTAATTTCAAATCAAGGAATTGAAGAAGCTAAATCTTATGCAACAAATAATCCAGGCGATATTAATGAGTCAGATATTGAATATTTACCGCTAATTCCAAATCCTGGAAAAATTATTTGTGTAGGTTTAAATTATAGTGAACATGTTAAAGAAACCAACAGAACAGTTGAAGAAAACCCAGTAATTTTTCATCGATTTCCAGAAAGTCAAACTGCACACTTACAGCCAATTCAAAGACCTGTTGTTTCACAAAGTTTAGATTTTGAAGGTGAGATGGCAGTAATTATGGGTGAAGGTGGCAAACACATAAAACCCAAAGATGCCTTAAAGCATATAATTGGTTATTCATGTTATAATGAAAGTACTGTAAGAGAGTGGCAGAGACATACAAGACAATTTGGGATGGGTAAAAACTTTGAAAAAACAGGAAGTTTTGGTCCACACATGGTTTTAGCTGAAGACATTACTGATTATAAAAATTTAAGAATTGAAACTAGATTAAATGGTGAAGTAATGCAAAACGCTAAATTAAGTCAACTTATATTTGATATTCCAATTTTAATTTCGTATGTCTCCAAAGCAATGGCTTGGAGAGCTGGTGATGTACTAGTCACTGGTACGCCTGGAGGGGTAGGGTTTAAAAGAAATCCTCCAATATTTATGAAGCCAGGAGATAATGTTGAAATAGAAATCACAGAAATTGGCACTTTATCTAATACAATTAAGGATGAAATAATCTAATTTTCAAGTTAAACTTTCTGATAATTATTTAATTATAAGAGGGGATTAACATGAAAAAAAAAATAATTGGTTTTGTTATAGGAATTTTTTCCTTAAGCATTATTAGTACGGCATCAGCTACAGAATTAAAGTTAGCAACGTTTGAGCCACCAAAAGCATTTATAGCAAGTAAGATTTTAGCTGCTTGGGCAGATAAAGTTAACAAGTGTTCAAATGGTGCTTTAAATGTAAAAATGTATGCAGGAGGAGTATTAGGAAGTCCTCCGAAACAATACGATATAGTAACTTCAGGAGTTGCAGATATATCTTGGACAGTTCTTGGATATATTGGTGGTCAATTTCCTTTAAGTTCAGTTGTAGAGCTACCATTCTTAACTAAAACTTCAAAAGCTGGATCTAGAGCTCTAAATACTCTTTTTGAAGAAGGTTACCTAGATAAAGAAATGGCAGGAATTAAACTAATAGGACTTCATTCGAATCCAGGATACCAAATCCACATGAAGGATACAAAAGTTGTTAAGCCTGCAGACTTTAAAGGAAAAAAAATGAGAGTTCCAAGCAAAATAGCTGGAACTATTCTTAAAACTTTAGGAGCAACTGGGGTTAAAGTACCAGCACCAGGAACTTCAGAAGCCTTAAATAAAGGTGTTATAGATGGTACACCTTTCCCATACACAGCAATTGGTTCATTTAGATTATTTGATGTTACTAAATATCATACAGAAGTTAACATTACTAATGCTACATTTGGATTAATAATGAATGAAGGGAAATATAATGGTCTTTCTTCAGCAGCAAAAGGATGTGTTGATAAACATTCTGGTCAATGGTTTGGCGACTGGGCATCTAATTTAATCGATACTCAGAATGCTAAGATGAGAGTTCAAGTAGAAAATACTCCAGGACACGAGATAACTGTTGCATCAGATTCAGTTTTAGCTGAATACAAAAAAATATTGGCTCCAATCGAATCTGACTGGCTAGCAGAAATGAAGGGCAAAGGCCTTGATGGAGACGCTGTATTAAAAAGAGCAAGAGAAGTAATTTCTAAAATAGACGGTTAATAGTTAAATTCGAGCCCGCTAATTTCATAGCGGGCTCTTTCAAAATTAAGTATAATAATAAAATGGCAGTAAAAGCTTTAAGTTATATTGGAGTTAATTCAGATAAATTTGAGGATTGGTCAATTTATTCTCAAAAATATCTTGGTATGCAACAAATAGATCGAGGAAAAGAAATTCTATCTTTTAGAATGGATGACCAAAAACAAAGGTTAACAATAACTGGTAATAAAGGAGATGGATTAGGATTTTTAGGATGGGAGGTTGATACTAAGGAAGATCTTCAAACTTTTGCAAATAAATTAGAAAAAAATAAAATAGTAGTAAATCATGGAAAGACTTCTTTTGCTGACAAACGTTTTGTTGAAGATTTAATATATTTTAACGATCCACAAGGAAATCGTATTGAACTCGTGTATAAGCCAATGTTGGATACAGATCCTTTCAAACCAGGTAGGCCAATTTCAGGATTTAAGACTGGGGCACTAGGGATGGGACATGCAGTTGTACATGTTAAAAATATTGATGATTTAATTCCATTTTACAGAGATGTAATGGGATTCAAGATAAGTGATTATAGTCATACTCCAATATCTTTATGTTTTTTTCATGTAAATGGCAGACATCATAGTTTAGCTTTATTTGGTTCAGGTAGAACCGGTTTTCATCATTTTATGGTTGAATACAATAATTTAGACGATGTAGGTCAAGGTTATGACTTGTTACAATACAAGGATAATGCAATTGCTTATACAATGGGACGACATACAAATGATTATATGACATCATTTTATTCAATTACACCTTCAGGATTTTTTATTGAAAATGGATGGGGTGGGAGGATTATTAACCCAGACACATGGCAGCCAATTGAAACATTTGAGGGGCCTAGTTTTTGGGGGCATGAGAGACTTTATTTACCTGATGATGAGAGAATGAAATTTAGAAACAAAAGACTCGAAACTGCTTCTCAAGGCAAACAAGCTCCATTGTTAATTGATTGTCCTTGGTTATATTCAAATTTAAAAAAAAAATAATATTTTAAAAATATCAATGAAAGAATTTGATGTCACAATAGTAGGATTAGGACCTGCGGGAGGGACTTTAGCAAACCTTTTAGCAATGCATGATTTTTCAATTTTAATTCTCGACAGAGAAAAAAGTTTTTATCCACTACCTAGAGCAGTTCATTTTGATGATGAAATAATGAGAGTATTTCAAACAATAGGAATTACAAAAGAATTTTTGAAGTATACAATAATTAACAAAGGTACGAAATTTGTAAACTCAAAAGAAAAAGTAATATTGGATTGGCCTAGACCAAAAAAAATTACAGATAATGGATGGTATCCAAGTTATAGATTTCATCAACCAGATTTAGAAAAACAACTTAGAAAAAAATTAAAAAACTATGAAAAAGTTTTCATTCAGCAAAATTCTGAAGTAAGGAAAATTACAAATTCAAAAAATCATGTTGATTTAACTTACACTAACACAAGAAATCATAAAGAATACAATGTTAGATCAAAATATTTAGTTGGTTGTGATGGTGCAAATTCTACAACCCGAGATCAAATGAAAACAAAAATGGATAATTTAGGTTTTACTCAGAAATGGGCAGTCGTAGATCTAATATTGAAGAAGAAAAAAAATAATTTACCAGATAGAACAATTCAGTATTCAAATCCAAAGCAACCAGCAACATATTGTAGGAATGTTGGTAAGCGGAGAAGATGGGAGTTTGCAATTAAGAAAAATCAAAGTGATAAAAAAGTATTGTCAGAGAATTACATTTGGAATTTCTTAAAGCCTTGGTTAAATAAAAGTGAAGCAATTATTGAGAGAAAAACAATTTATCAATTTGAATCATCAATTGCCAGAAAATGGCGCAAAGGAAGGATTTTTATTGCCGGTGATGCTGCACATTTGATGCCACCTTTTATGGGACAAGGAATGTGTGCAGGTATTAGAGATGCATCTAACTTAGCATGGAAAATAGCAACATGTTTAAGAGTTAAACACAATGATACTTTCTTAAACACTTATCAATCAGAAAGATCATTAAATGTAAGAGAGTATATTGAAACGACAATGAGAATGGGCGAGTTTGTTAATGCAGTTGAGTCTATACAAATTACAGACAATATTCGTTCTGATAATAAGGGAATTAAGAGTATGCAATCAATAAAGCCTAAAATAGGAAAAGGTTTAGGCCATTTAAAAGATAAGAATAGAGGAAAAATATTTCCTCAATTTAAATTGAACAAAAATATAAGTTTAGATGATAATTTTTCAAAAAAAGGAATTTTAATATTGTCTTCTGATATTAAAACAAAAGTTTCTAAAAATTATCCTTTAGTAAATTCAAAAAAATTTAAGAAATTATCAGTCTACTTAAAAAATATAAATTCAAAGGCAATTATCGTAAGGCCTGATAGATTTATTTTGGGCTCAGCAAATTCAAATCATGAAATAAACTTGCTGTTAAAAAAATATTCTGAGATTCTAAGATAAATTAAAAATTTCATTCACTGCTTTGATCTTTGAATGATTATTTGGGGCTATCTCACCATTAGGCATAAATAAAGAATTTTCAAATCCAACTCTTATTTTACCACCTAAGCTTATTGCTTTTTCTAGACAGGATATCTCTTCTTTCGCAAAAGCACAGATTGCCCAGTCTAAATTAATATTTTTATCTCTCATTTTTTCTAGAAACATTGGAATATTTTCTGGGTAACTAATTTTACCTGAGTAGTGACCAATCACAAACAAGCACCAAGCACCATCTATAGGGATTTCAGCTTTATTTAGTAAATTAACGAGCAAACTTATATCGTCTGGATTATATAAAAGATGTTGTATTTTAGTTCCAGCTTCTGTCAAATATCTGTATAGTTTTATATCTTCATCTGTGGGATTTCTTGAGGGTATCATTTCAGCTATACCAATTGATGTTCCTGGTGGAGTAACATCATAAGCAAGTTTCCTCATTTCTTCTGGTGAATATTTTCCAACTGCTTCAGTAGTGACCTGAATATGCATTTTCGGAACTTGATGTTCTAATTCATTTAACGCTTCTTTATAAAGTCCTGCATCTAAAACGTGCTCTCCTTTATCATTTCTTACATGTAGATGAATAGCCCCTGCACCTGCCTCAAAACAGTTTTTAGCAACTTCAACTGTTTCTTTAATTGTTAAAGGTACCTCAGGGTGATCTTTCTTAACTTTTCTCGCCCCATTTGGAGCTACCATTAAACTTGGTAATTTATCTGGTTGAAAAAAGGCCATAAATTCAATCTAATAAAAATTAAAAATTTAGTATACTTAAATAAAATGAATTCATCAAAAAAAGAAGTCATTAAATTTGCCAAAATGCTTAATGATAAAAAACTATCAGCGTTAAGATCTGGTAATATTTCATTAAGATACAAAAGTGGTTTTTTAATAACACCTTCTGGACAAAAGTATTCATCGTTAAAGGAGAAAGATATTGTTTATATAAATCTTAATGGTGAATATGATAAAAATCAAAAACCATCATCTGAATGGAGATTTCATCAAGATATATATAATTCAAAAAAAAACGCAAAAGCAATTGTTCATTCTCATTCTACAAACGCTACTGCTCTATCAACTCATAATAAGAAAATACCTTCATTTCATTACATGGTCGCTTTAGCAGGTGGCACTGATATAAAATGTGCAAAATATGCAACCTATGGAACAAGAGAGCTTTCAAAAAATATACTTAAAGCCCTGACTAATAGATCAGCATGTTTAATAGCAAATCATGGGCAGATTGCATTTGGACGAAATCTTGCGGATGCATTTGAACTTGCCGAGGAAGTTGACAATCTTGCTAAACAATATATCAAAGCTCTTGTTTTAGGGCGACCAAAACTTTTAAGTTTAATTGAAATGAAAAAAGTTTTATCTAAAAGTAAAACGTATAAACGGGGTTAGTATGACTACAAAAGTTGGTGAACATATTACACTTGATATAATAGGTACTAAAAAAGAGTATGATCCTGTTTTTTTTGAAAAATTAGTTTACAAGATTGCAAAAATTGCAAAAGTAACAGTATTAGAAATATCTAAATATAAATTTGAACCGCAGGGATTTACTCTAGTTGCACTTCTCGCAGAAAGTCACATCAGTTTCCATACTTTTCCCGAAAAAGGTATTATCAGTTTTGACTTTTTTACATGTGCAAAAATTTCACCTTCAGTAGCAATAAATGTTATTAAAGATGAAATTGAACATAGTAGAATAGTTAAGAAGGAATTTAATAGAGATACAGTGGATCTTTATCATGACATTTATAGCTCGCCAGGTTTAAAAAAGTCATACGTAGTTAATAAAGTATTAGAAAATTTTAAATCAAATGTTGGTCAACATATTGAGATATTAGAATTAGAACAATTTGGAAAAGCATTATTTATAGACAATGAAATACAAGTAGCTGAAAAAGATGAACATCTTTATAGCTCTACTTTTGTTAATTCTGGTTTAGATTTAAACTCTAATAAGGAAAAAGCTGCAATAATTGGTGGAGGTGATGGAGGTGTGGCTAGAGAGTGTATATCTAAAAATTTTGGATTAATTGATTGGTATGAATTAGATCCTGAAGTGGTAGATGTGTGTGATAAACATCTTGGAAAAATTGGTGATAAAGCAACTGAAAAGAATTCAGTAAAATGTGTTTGGGGAGATGCATTTGAGAGCATCAAATCTGTCAAAGATGATACATATGATCAGATATATGTTGATTTAAATGATGATCAATACTGCATAGATTTGGCCTCTAAAAATATGAATTCACTAGTAAGAATTTTAAAGCCAAAAGGAGTTATTACAGCTCAGGTTGGTAGCCAGGATAAAAAACCAAAACAAGTAGAGAATTGGTTAAACATATTTAATGAAAATTTTGGTAATACTAAATTATCTAGAATTTATATACCAAGTTTTGATTGTTCCTGGAATTTTTCTTCATCGATAAATCATTAGAAACTTCTTTTTAAATCTCAAAAATTATGAAATAATTATTCTTTTAACGGAGGAAATAATGAATGTAATAAAAAATATATTTTTAACTGTTTTATTATCTTTATTTTTAATTAGTAATTCTAATGCTGATAAAATTAAGATTGGAACTGAAGGAGCTTACCCACCTTGGAATTCAAAAGATGCTTCAGGTAAACTTATTGGATTTGAAGTAGAGCTTGCATGGACACTTTGCAGATATATAGGCCAGCAGTGTGAAATCGTTGAGCAAGACTGGGATGGGATGATACCAGCTTTAACATCAAAAAAATTCGATGCAATAATGGCTGGAATGTCAATTACTGATGAGAGAATGAAAACAATTAATTTTTCTCAAGGATATGCTGATGAAGTAGCATCTTTGGCTGTCATGAAAGGCTCTGACCTAGAAGGTATGGATACTCCAGAAGCAGTAAATTTAAATTTAGGTGGTTCATCTGTAAATAAAGCCATGAAAACTTTAACTTCGGCTTTATCTGGAAAAACAGTCTGTACACAGATTGGAACAATTCACCAAAATTTCTTAGAGTCAGGTGACGTTGGAAAAATAAATTTGAAAACTTATAAAACACAAGATGAAGTAAATCTTGATTTGACTAATGGTAGATGTGATGTTGCTTTAGCTGCAGCAGTCGCATTTACGGACTATGCTGAAAAATCTGGTGAAGCTGTTGTACTTGTGGGACCAACTTTTTCAGGCGGTGCATTTGGTAATGGTGTAGGGGTAGGTATTAGAAAAGACGATACTAAACTTCTAAAAGCCTTTAACAAAGCTATAGATAAAGCAAGAAAAGATGGCCACATTAGTAGAATTGCTATCAAATGGTTCGGCTTCGATGCTTCTATGTAATTAATTTTAGATATGGCGACTATAATATATAGTCGCCAATCTATATGGAACTTCTATCATTTGGAGATACTGGTTGGGGAGACGAACTGTTTTTCGCAACTCTAATGACAATTGCTGTATCTATTGCTGCAATGGTAATCGGATTTGTATTTGCTTTAATATTTACACCTTTAAAATTATCAAAAAATAAATCACTTAATATTATCGGAAATTGTTACACTACTATAATTAGAGGAGTTCCAGAATTATTAGTAATATACTTGTTATTTTTTGGTGGAACAGGAGCTGCTATGTTTGTGGCTTCGATTTTTGGGTATGATGGTTATATTGAAATAAATGCATTTATTACTGGTGCTCTTGCAATTGGGATTATTTCTGGAGCCTATTCTACTGAAGTTTTTAGGGGTGCCATTTTATCAATCGATAAAGGTCAATTTGAGGCTTCAAAAGTTTTGGGTATAAAAAAATATATTCAATTTTACAAAATTATTTTACCGCAAATGTTGAGATTATCGATTCCAAACCTAAGTAACGTTTGGCAAATAACTTTAAAAGATACTTCTTTAATTTCTGTTACGGGATTAGTAGAAATAATGAGGCAATCTTATATTGCCGCTGGTTCAACTAGAGATCCTTTATTTTTTTATTCAGTGGCAGCTGTCTTATACTTAATGCTTACTTTTCTAAGTATGAAATTAATTAATAAATTAGAAATAAAATATAGCAAAGGATACTGATGGATATAAATTTAATGATTAGTATTTTTCCCAGCTTGTTAAATGGTGCAGTTATAACTCTTCAACTCTTAGTAACTTCAATGTTTTTTGGGTTAATAATAGGTTTAATCTTTGCAATTTTGAGAATTAATAAAAATCCAATAATTAATAAGTTTGCTTATGGGTATTCTTATTTTTTTAGAGGAACACCATTACTAGTTCAATTATATTTAATTTATTATGGATTAGCTAATATAGAGTTTTTAAGAAATTCATTTTTTTGGGTAATAATAAAGGAGCCATATTGGTGTGCAATAATTGCATTTTCTTTAAATACGGGAGCTTATACATCCGAAATACTAAGATCAGCATTTCAGACAATCAAAAAGGGTTACATTGAAGCCGCTCAAAGTTTGGGAGTAACAAAAAAAATAACTTTTTACAGAATTCAATTGCCAATAGCTATAAAACAATCACTTCCAGCATATGGGAATGAAATAATATTAATGCTTAAAGGTACATCACTTGCAAGTGTTATAACAATTATGGATTTAATGGGTGAAGCTAGAAAAGTAAATGTTTTAACTTTTAAACCTTTTGAGGCTTTTATTACAGCAGGAATAATTTACTTATTTATTACATTTATAATTCACAATATTATAAAGTATTTAGAAAAAAAATACGGATTTCAAACATGAAAGTAGCTTGTATTCAATTATCTAGTGGGGAAGATTATAATAAAAATTTTAAAGATATTGTAAAATATATTAATCAAGCAATTGCAAATAAAGCAGACTTAATAATTACTCCAGAAACTTCTTCATTGATGTCTGCTGACAAAAATAATTTATTTAAATATTCATATGAAATGAAACATGATCCAATAATAAAAAAAGTAAAAATTATAGCTAAAACAAAGAAGAAATGGATACTTCTTGGCTCAATGTGCATTAAAGAAAAAAGCAAATTAAGAAATAGATCTATTCTTATTGGACCTAAGGGTAAAATAAATACTTATTATGATAAAATAAATATGTTTGATGTTAAAGTTTCTAAAAAAGAACAACATAAAGAAAGTAAGGTATTTAAGGCAGGTAAAAAATTAGTATCAGCTAAATTACCCTGGGGAAATATAGGTCTTTCAATTTGTTATGATTTAAGATTTCCAGAACTTTATAGAAACTTATCAAAAAAAAATCTAAGTTTTATAACTGTTCCATCTGCATTTACTAAAACAACTGGCCAAAGACATTGGTTAACTTTATTACAAGCAAGAGCAATTGAAAACTTCTGTTATATTTTTGCACCTAATCAAACAGGAAAAAATACGATTAAAAGAGAAACTTTTGGGCATACAGTTATTATTTCACCCGATGGCAAAATAATGGCTATTAAGAAAGTTGGTAAAGGAATTATTTATTCTAATATAAAACCAAAAATATCTATGGATTTAAGAAAAGTTATTCCAAGTATGCTTTAATAGTTTGTGTATTGTTTAATCTCTTTTATCTTTGAACCAGTTTTATTATTTATTGCTAATTTAATTTTTGCTCTATCATCATTTAGAAAATGAACATCTCTCGATAGTTTTATAAAATTTTCACCAAAATCACTATTTTTCTCACACATTCTTTTATTATCTTCAATATCCCAAAGTTTTGCATTTATTGCCTTTAATTCTTCATAAAGTTTTTTTAATTCATCTTTTAAAACTATGTTTTCATCTAATTGTTTTGTTAAAGCTAGATATTCATCATTAATAAATATCAATTTATCTGAGT
>CACASS010000022.1 GCA_902535275.1 uncultured Pelagibacteraceae bacterium | reverse complement strand
TTTTGGATGCTGCATCCCACAATTTGATGACTGCTTCCACAGAATTATTAAATTCTGTTTTTTCATTCTCATTAAGATCAATTTCATCAATCCTTTCAACGCCTTCTTTTCCGATGACAACAGGTACACCAGCATAAACATTATTAATCCCATATTCTCCATGCAGATGTGCTGCACATGGTAAAAGTTTTTTTTGATCTTTTAAAAATGCTTCTGCCATCTCAACTCCAGAAGCCGCTGGTGCATAAAATGCAGATCCTTTTTCCAAATATTTAACAATCTCAGCACCACCATCTCTTGTTCGTTGATTAATACTTTCTAATTTTTCTTCAGAAATTTTTCCTTCTTTTAATAAATCCATTAAAGGTTTTCCAGAAACCTTAGTAAATCTTGGAAGAGGTACCATTGTATCCCCATGCCCACCCATAACCATAGCATCAATTTCTCTTACAGGTACATTTAATTCCTCTGACAAAAAAAGTTTAAAACGTGAACTATCTAAAATACCAGCCATTCCAACTACCTTATTTGCCGGAAGTCCTGAATATTTTTGAAAAGCCATTACCATTACGTCTAATGGATTTGTAATACATATAACGAAAGCGTTAGGTGCATTTACTTTTATTCCTTCCGCAACCTGCTTAATAATTTTTAAATTAATTCCAAGTAAATCATCTCTACTCATACCTGGTTTTCTTGGCACTCCTGCAGTTATGATAATTACATCAGAATCTTTAATATCCTCATAATTATCTGTTCCTGAAAATTTTACGTTAAATCCATCAACTGATGAAGATTGTGCAATGTCGAGGCCTTTTCCTTTGGCAATTCCACTAGCTACATCAAAGAGCACAACCTCATCTACAAGCTCTTTTAATCCAATTAAATGTGCTAAAGTTCCTCCAATTTGACCTGCCCCTATTAAAGAAATTTTACTCATTTTTTATTTCATTGTTGGCATGATAAACTCAGGATTAGATCTAATTCCTGATGGCCATCTGGAGGTAATTGTTTTTAATTTAGTATAAAATTTTACTCCTTCCATACCATGTGTTCCACTATCTCCAAATAAAGACCTCTTCCATCCTCCAAAACTATGAAAAGCCATTGGAACTGGTATTGGAACATTTATTCCTACCATTCCAACTTGAATTTTGCTTGCGAATGTTCTTCCTGCATCCCCATCTCTAGTATAAATGCTAACTCCATTTCCATATTCGTGCTCATTAATCATTTTTGTAGCCTCTTCAAATGTTTTTACCCTAACCACAGATAAAACTGGTCCGAATATTTCCTCTTTATAAATTCTCATATCAGTAGTCACATGATCAAAAAGACACCCACCAATATAAAAACCATTTTCATAGCCCTGCAATTTCAAATTTCTTCCATCAAGAACAAGTTTTGCTCCTTCTTTAACTCCTAGATCTACATAGCCTTTTACTTTTTCCAAATGTTCTTTGGTTACTAAAGGGCCCATCTCGGATGATTTATCCATACCAGGTCCAATTTTTAATGCTTCAGCTTTTTTTGATAGTCTTGAAACTAACTCATCACCTACATCACCAACAGCTACTGCTACTGACTGCGCCATACATCTTTCTCCAGCTGAACCATATGCAGCCCCCATTAAACCATTTACGGCACCATCTAAATCACAATCTGGCATTACAACTAAATGATTTTTTGCTCCACCTAATGCTTGAACTCTTTTTTCATTTTTAGCTGCATTTTCATAAATGTACTTAGCAATAGGAGTTGATCCAACAAAACTTACAGATTTAATATTTTGGTTTGTTAATATCGCATCAACAACCTCTTTATCACCATTTACAACATTAAAAACTCCCTCAGGAAGACCAGCTTCGTGAAGCAGTTCTGCCAATTTCATCGGACATGAGGGATCTTTTTCTGATGGTTTTAAAATAAAACTATTACCACATGCTATAGCTAATGGAAACATCCACATAGGTACCATTGCTGGAAAATTAAATGGGGTTATGCCGGCTGCAACTCCCAAAGGCTGTCGCATTGAATAACTATCAACGTTTGTTCCAACATTTTCAGAAAACTCTCCTTTAAGCAAGTGTGGAATTCCACATGCAAACTCTACAACTTCTAATCCTCTTATTAATGATCCCTTAGCATCCTCATAAACTTTTCCATGTTCTGAGACTATTAGTTTTGCCAGTTCATCAAAATTTTTCTCTATAAGCTCTTTGAATTTAAACATTATTCTTGCTCTTTGAAGTGGAGGGTTTAATGACCAAGTCTCAAAAGCTTTTTGTGCAATTTCTACTGCACCATCTAAATCTGCTTTTGAGGCTAAAATAACCTCAGACTCTTGTTCCCCGGTAGCAGGGTTAAAGATTTTTCCTTTTCTATCTGAATTACCTGATATTACTTTTCCACCAACAAAATGTTTGATTAAATCCATGATTGAAATTATTTAATTAAGTAATCAAGCTGTTGCAAGCATTTTCTTTATCTCTGCAATAGCTTTTGCAGGATTTAAGCCCTTGGGACAAGCATTTGTACAATTCAAGATAGTATGACATCTGTAAAGTTTAAGTTCATCAGCAACTTTTTTAAGTCTTTCTTTTCTATCTTCATCTCTACTATCAATTATCCATCTATAAGCCTGAAGTAAAACAGCTGGACCTAAATACTTTTCACCGTTCCACCAATAACTCGGGCAAGACGTTGAACAACATGCACACATTATACATTCATACAATCCATCTAATTTTGCTCTGTCATCTTTAGATTGAAAATTTTCTTTATCATTTACTTTTGAAGTTTTTAACCAAGGTTCAACGGACTCGTATTGTTTATAAAGAGTGCTTAAGTCTCCAATTAAATCTTTCAAAACTTTTAAATGTGGTAATGGATAAATATCGATGTCTCCATTTAATTCAGAATGAGATTTGGTACACGCTAGACCATTCTTTCCATTCATATTCATTGCACATGACCCACATACTCCATGAGCGCAAGATCTTCTATAAGCAATAGACGGATCTATTTCATTTTTAATTTTGTTTAAAACATCAAGCACTTTAGATGAACAATTATCCATATCAACTTCATAGGTATCAAGTCTTGGATTTTCATTTGTAGATGGATCCCATCTATAAACATTTACTTTTCTAATATTTTTTGAACCTGTTTTATCTTTGTAGTATTGACCTTTTTCTACCTTTGAGTTTGCAGGTAAATTTAATTGAACCATTAATATACTCTTTCCTGTGGAGGAAAATATTGTACATCATTTGTAAGTGTTGATCTATGAACAGGTCTGTAATTAATTTTAGTTTTTGAACCATTACACCAAGACAGAGTATGTTGCATATAGTTCTCATCGTCTCTCTTTGGAAAATCTTCTCTTGCATGGGCTCCTCTGCTTTCTTTTCTATGATACGCAGAATCCATTGTAGTTATTGCTTGTCTTATTAAGTTATCAAATTCTAGAGTTTCAACTAAATCTGTGTTGAATATTAATGATTTATCTTTTACAGAAAGAGAGTCCATTCCATCATAAGGTCTTCTAATTTCATCAACGCCTTCTTTTAATGTTTTCTCAGTTCTAAATACAGCACACTTTGATTGCATTGTCTTTTGCATTGAAAGTCTTAGTTCAGATGTTGGATTTGAACCTTCTGAGTTTCTTAATTTATCAAATCTATCTAAACATCTATCTGTTTCATTTTTATCAATTTCTTCATGCTTCATTCCGGGTTTTACTAACTCTGCTGCTCTTTTCGCTGCAGCTCTTCCAAAAACTACTAAATCTATTAATGAATTTGAACCTAATCTATTTGCACCGTGAACAGAAACACATGCTGCTTCACCAATAGCCATTAACCCGGGTACAGTTTTTTCAGATCCATTTAATGTAAGAACCTCTGCTTTATAATTTGTTGGTATTCCACCCATATTATAATGCACTGTGGGTACTACTGGTATAGGCTCCTTGGTTACATCAACGTTTGCAAATAATTTAGATGCTTCTGATATTCCTGGAAGCCTCTCATCTATAACTTTTGGGTCCAAATGATCAATATGAAGATGAACGTGATCTTGTTCTTTTCCTATACCTCTGCCTTCGTTAATTTCTACTGCAATTGATCTACTCACGACATCTCTAGATGCTAAATCTTTTGCTTTAGGAGCATAACGCTCCATAAATCTTTCTCCTTTTGAATTTACTAGATAACCACCTTCTCCTCTTACACCCTCTGAAATTAATGTTCCATGACCATAAATACCTGTTGGATGAAATTGTACAAATTCCATATCTTGTAATGGTAATCCAGCTCTTAAAGCCATAGCATTTCCATCTCCAGTGCACGTATGAGCTGAAGTAGCTGAGTAATACACTTTTCCATAACCACCTGTTGCTATAATTGTTGTATGGGACTTAAATCTGTGAATTGTTCCATCATTAAGGTTCCAAGCAATTATACCTTTGCATGCTCCATCTTTCATTATCAAATCTAGTGCGAAGTATTCTATAAAAAATTCGGTATTATGTTTTAAAGCTTGTCCATACAATGTGTGAAGTATTGCATGTCCAGTTCTATCTGCTGCTGCACAAGTTCTTTGTACAGTCTCATTTCCATAGTTTTTTGTCATGCCACCAAAAGGTCTTTGATAAATTTTGCCATCATCTGTTCTGCTAAATGGAACTCCATACTTTTCTAATTCTAGAACAGCAGCTGGCGCTTCCTTACATAAATATTCTATAGAGTCCTGGTCTCCTAACCAATCAGCACCTTTAACAGTGTCGTACATATGCCATCTCCAATCATCTTCACCCATATTTCCAAGTGCTGCTGAAATACCACCTTGTGCTGCGGAGGTGTGGCTTCTGGTTGGGAACACTTTAGAGACACATGCAGTTTTTAATCCCGCTTCACTTAATCCTACAGCTGCTCTTAGCCCAGAACCACCTGCACCTAGAACAACAACATCATATTCATGATCAATAATTTTGTATGCACTCATAACTATAAACTAAATATTAAGATAATGATTAATAATGGAAATACTATAGCAAAGATATTTAAAGATTTATTTGCGGCATTTTTGATTTTTTGATCTTCGATATAGTCCTCAAAAACCTCACTAATACTTAGTGCAGAGAAAAAATATGCAAAAATCAAAAAAAGACTTAACAAAAACTTTGAAGGTTGAGAAGACACAAACAGTAATACCTGTTCAAAGCCTTTGTCGTAAATAGAAGCTAGATTAATCGCAAACCATAGCATTAATGGCACTAATATTGCTGAACTTACTTTTAAGAACAACCATTTTTTTGTAACTGATCCCATTAAATTAAAACTCTTCCAACAATAAAGATTATTACAGTAAGTGGAAATGATCCGATTAGTACAATTAATCCTGATATTTTTGTAGTTTTTTGCTCAAAACCATAACCTAAATCCATAAACAAATGTCTTATTTCACTAAGCATTTGAAATGAAAAAGACCAAATAATTCCAAGACAAAAAAATTTGCCTAAAAAAGATGATAAGAACAAATTAATATTCTGATAACTCTGTTCACCCAATAATAAAGAGGCTATCCATATACCTATTAAAGTTATAGTGAAAAAGTTTATTATACCAGTTATTCTGTGTGAAATTGAAACCAGTGAGGAAATGTGCCAATTATAAATTTGTATATGTGGCGATATTGGATTTTTATTTTCCATAAAAATCTTTTTCTACTAAAGCCTCAGCAATTTCAACTGCATTAAGTGCAGCACCTTTTAATAAGTTATCAGACACAACCCACAAATTAATTGAATTTGGTTGAGAAGAGTCCTCACGAATTCTTGATATGAATGTTTCAAATTTGTCTTCAGCTTCAACAGGCGTAATGTAACCCCCATCTTTTTGCTCATCAACTACCTTGCATCCTGGTGATGATGATAAGACATTTCTTATTTCTTCTAAGTCATGTTTTTTGTTAAATTCAACATTCACACTTATGGAGTGAGAAACAAGAACAGGGATTCTTACACAAGTAGATGTTATATTAATTTTACTATCTAAAATTTTTTTTACCTCATCATGATTTTTTTGCTCTTCTTTTGTGCTTCCATTTTCAAGAAAACTATCAATATGTGGTATAGCATTAAAAGCAATTTGCTTAGTAAAATTTTTTGACTCAACATCTTTATTTTCCAAGACTTCTTTAGTTTGGGATATAAGTTCATCCATTCCTGCCTTACCTGCTCCTGATACAGATTGATAAGTTGATGCAACTATTCTTTTTACATTATACAAATCATGTAATGGTTTGAGAGCTACAACTATTGGTATTACTGAACAATTGGCATTTGCTATAATATTCTTATTTTTAAATTTAGGTAATTCTTTGGAATTTACCTCTGGAACAATTAAAGGAATTTCTGGATCTTTTCTAAAGAATTTTGAATTATCTATTACAATAGTTTTTTCTGCTGCAATCGGTGCCCATTTTTCAGCAATTGAAGAACCAGCTGCAAAAAAAGCAATTTTTACTTTTGAGAAATCAAATTGTTCTAAATTACTAACAGTATGCTCTTTTCCAAAAAAATTAATTTTTTTTCCTTCACTATTTGGAGACGCAACTAAGTAAGCCTCTGTTATTGGAAAGTTTTTTTTTTCCAAAACTTCTATTAATTTTCGACCTACGTTTCCTGTCGCTCCTACTATTGCTATATTCATGATATTTTAAAGTTTTATACTAAATGAAAGGTAAATCACAAACTTTTCCATCAAAATCAGAGCCATTTATATTGATTTTAAAGGATTTCGAAGTCTCAAAGTGTGGTTTGTTAATCATTGCAATCCCAATGACTTGTTTAAAAGTTGGATTGTAACAACCAGATCTTAATTCTCCAATTACATTATTATCTTCATCTACTAGATCCATTGAGCCATTAACACTTATTTCCTTGGCATCAATTTTTACTCCCATAAGTTTTTTTTTAATTCCTTCTGCTTTAATTTTTTTTAGTTTTTCTTTACCTAAGAAATCAACATCACTATCTATATTAACATACTTGTCAAAACCACACTCATATGGATTATCTCCATTGTCCATATCGTTACCATGGGAAAGTAAACCACTCTCAATACGTTCGATAAGGTTTGGTCCACCTGGTCTAATATTGAATTCCTTTCCAATTTCAAAAAGATGATCGTATAGTTTTAAACCTGACTGGTTGTGTTCCATATAAATTTCATAGCCACCTTGTTTAGACCATCCAGACTTTGCAATAAGGTGTTTATCGCCACCAAATTCAAAATAATCAAAACCAAAAAATTTTAAATTTACAATTTTTTCTCCAAAAACTTTTTCCATTAATTGAAATGATTTTGGTCCTTGAACTGCCATTATATCAACATCAGGTTCAGAAATTTTTACATCAAATTTGTTTCCAATCGCTAATCCTTTGGCAAATAGAATTACATCTGAGTCAGCTAAAGAGACCCACCACCTATTTTCATTTAATCTTAGAACTACAGGATCATTAATTAAACCTGCATTGTCATCAATGATTGGGCAGTAATAACATCTTCCATCTTTGGATTTTGATAAATCTCTGCAAGTCATCAATTGAACCAATTTTGCTGAGTCTTTACCAGAAATTTCAACTTGTCTTTCAGCAGCAACATCCCAAATCTGAACATGCTCTTTCAAGTGATGATAAGCATCTTCTACAGAACCAAATGCTGCTGGCAGCAACATATGATTATATATAGTATAAGCAGTTACACCTTGTTTTTCAATTCTAGAGGTGTACGGTGTACCTCTAAGCCTTCTTGATTTTGCTATTAAAAAAGTTTTCATTTTTTTTTGAGCATTACTGCCATCTTATTTGATTTTTGTAAAGAAACTATATTAGTTTAATTCCTTAGCTTGTTTTCTCAGTTCGAACTTTTGAATCTTTCCAGTGGATGTCTTTGGTAGCGGAGTAAACACAACCTTCTTAGGAAGTTTAAATCCTGCAAGAGTTTCTCGACAAAATTTAATAATTTCTTCCTCTGAACTTGATTTTCCTTCGATTAATTCAACAAAAGCACAAGGTGTTTCACCCCATTTTTCATCTGGTTTTGCTACAACAGCTGCCAGTGATACAGCAGGATGTTTTGAAATCGTATTTTCAATTTCGATAGATGAAATATTTTCTCCTCCTGAAATTATAATATCTTTTGATCGGTCTTGTATTTTTATGTAACCACTTGGATGAGTTACAGCTAAGTCGCCAGAATGAAACCATCCTCCATCCATTGATTTTTCTGTCGCCTCTTTATCTTTAAAATAACCCTTCATCACCACATTTCCTCTAATCATAATTTCACCCATTGTTTTTCCATCATGAGGAACTGGCTTCATAGTTTCAGGGTCCATTACAATGACGCCTTCTGTATTGGGATACCTTACGCCTTGTCTTGCTCTTATTTCGTTTTGGTTATTTTGATCCAATTCATCCCATTCTTGATTCCATGCACACTGCAAAATATGACCATAGGTTTCTGTAAGACCATATACATGCATTACTTCAAAGCCTAACTTTTGCATTTTTTCAAAAATTATACTAGGAGGAGGAGCACCTGCTGTTAATACATATACCTTTCTTTTTAATTCCTTTTGCTGATCCTCAGGTGCATTAGCTAACATGTTTAAAACTATTGGTGCTCCACCAAAATGAGTAACTTCATATTTATCAATTAATTCAAATATCTTTTTTACATCAATATTTCTCAGACAAATTACTCGACCATGAATCATTGACATTGTCCAAGGATAACACCAGCCATTACAATGAAACATTGGTACTGTGTATAAAAAATTTAACTGATTAGGCATATTCCATGCAACTGCACTTCCTGTTGCCATTAAATATGATCCTCTATGATGATAAACAACTCCTTTTGGATTACCAGTTGTTCCAGAAGTATAACCTAATGCTATAGCTTGCCACTCATCTTTTGGCATTTTCCATTTAAAATTTTCATCTCCAGAATTTAAAAACTCCTCATATTCCAAAGATCCTATATTTTTTGAATCGGTTAGCTTTGCATCTTTATCATCTATATCAATTATAGTAATTTTTGAATTAACTTCTTCTAAAGCTTTTTTTACTACATCATGAAATTGTCTATCTACAATTAGTACCTTCGCTTCGCTGTGATTTAAAATATAACTAATTGTTTTTGAGTCTAGTCTTGTATTAATAGCATTTATAACTGCTCCAACCATAGGAATGGAATAATGCGCTTCGAATATTTCAGGTGTGTTAAAAGCTAAGACAGATACCGTATCACCTGTTTTAATTCCTAATTTATCTAATGCACTAGCAAACTTAATACATCTTTTGTAAACTTCACTCCAAGTGTATTTCCTACTTTCATAAACTACTGCTTCGTAGTTTGGATAAATATCTTTTGCTCTTTCTAGAAATGATAAAGGGGTTAATGGAACATAATTGGCTTCGTTTTTATCCAAATTTGTTTCATAAGGGTTCATTCTAATTAAATTTGTAATTCATAATATAATTACTTCCAGTTGTTGCAGTAATATAACTACTTTCTATCCTAGGAAGCACTCTATTAAAGAAAAAGTTGGCAGTTTGGATTTTGTCCTCATAAAAATCTTTATTACTCTCATATTCTTTGAAGGAAACTTCTAGAACTTTTAACCAAGCATGTCCGGTTGCAACTAAACCAAGAACTTTTAAATAATCGTTACATGCTCCACTTGCGTCTTCTGGAGAATTTTTTATTTTTTCCTTCATCCAATCAGTAAATTTTGACAAAATATCAAGATGATAGTTAAGTTGTTTTACAAAAGGCTCGGCTTTTTTGTCAGTAATTTTAATCTCGTCTTTAACTAAGTTTAGATAGTTTTCAATAATATCACCATTTTTGTTAATTAATTTTCTGAAGACTAAGTCTGCAGCCTGAACTGAATTTGTTCCCTCATAAATAGGTGTAATTCTATTGTCTCTGTAGAATTGTTCAATACCTTGATCTTTCGTAAATCCATATCCTCCATGAATTTGCATTGCTTCACTTGTTATCTCCATTGCATTATCTGTGAAAAGCGATTTAACAACTGGTGTCATTAATGAAACAAGATCTGAGGCTTCTTGTTTTATTTTTTCATCAGAATGATTTAAGCTAACTTCAATTTGTTGAGACAGCCAGAAACTCAAGGCTCTTTGTCCCTCTATCATAGATTTCATACTCAATAGTGACCGTCTAATATCAACGTGATCAATAATAAAATCTGCACCATTATTTGATTTTGAATTAAATGCCTTACCTTGTTTTCTTTCTTTAGCGTAAGTAAGGGAATTTTGGTATGCAATTTCAGAAATGCCTAGACCTTGAATTCCAACAATAATTCTTTCCAAATTCATCATTGTGAACATAGAGTTAAGGCCTTTGTTTTTAGGTCCAATCATATAACCAACAGCATCATCAAAATTTAACACACAAGTTGCAGATCCTTTAATACCCATTTTGTTTTCTATTGAACCTGTTGAAACTCCGTTTCTTGGCCCAACTGATCCATCTTTATTTAAAACAAATTTTGGGACTAAAAATAAACTAATACCTTTTGTTCCTGCTGGTGAGTCTGTTGATCGAGCTAATACTAAATGAATGATATTTTCTGTTAAATCTTGATCACCAGAAGTAATAAAAATTTTTTGACCACTAATTTTGTAAGTTCCATCATTTTGGTCTACTGCTTTAGTTTTTAGAAGACCTAAGTCTGTTCCACATACTGGTTCTGTTAAACACATTGTGCCGCTCCATTTACCCTCAACCATTTTAGGCAAATAAGTATTTTTTATTTCATCATCAGCATGTCTTAACAAACAGTTATATGCTCCAATAGTCAGTTCACTGTAAAGTTTAAAAGATAAACTTGCTGATGATAACATTTCATCAAAGAAAGTGCTTACTGTTTTAGGCATTCCTTGACCACCATATTTCGGATCACAAGATAAGGAAATCCATCCATCTTCTATAAATTTTTGATAAGCTTCTTTATATCCTGGCGGTGTTCTAACCACTCCATTTTCTAAAACAGCTGGCGTTTCATCTCCACTTTTTGCAAGAGGTAAGATTAAGTTTTGAGTAATTTTTGCTGCTTCTTCTAAAATATCTTTAACTAATTCTGTATTAACTTCTTTATATTTTTCAATTTCATTATATTTTTTATTATTCCTCAATTTATCAAAGAGAAACATCATATCATCTACTGGTGCGTTATAAGTTGTCATAGATATACTTTAGAATAAATGTTTAATTATTGCAATTTTGAAATTATCGCATCTCCCATCACTGATGTTGATACTTCTTTCATTCCCTTAGAAATAATGTCTTTAGTTCTAAGACCCTCATCAAGCACACCTTGAACAGCCTTTTCTAAACTATCTGCCTCTTTATCAAGATCCAGAGAATATCTTAAAGCCATCGCAAAACTAAGTATTGTTGCAATTGGATTGGCAATACCTTGACCTGCTATATCAGGTGCTGACCCATGAACTGGCTCATATAAAGATCTCATATTACCGTTTTTATCTTTGGCTCCAAGAGACGCGGATGGCAAAAGTCCTAGAGAACCAGTCAACATTGCAGCCTCGTCCGATAACATATCACCAAAAAGATTATCTGTTACTATAACATCAAATTGTTTAGGATTTCTAACTAGCTGCATTGCACAGTTATCTGCCAACATATGTTTTAATTCTACATCACTATATTCTTTTTCATGAATTGCTTGCACTTCTTCTTTCCATAATTGACCTGCCTCCATGACATTCGACTTTTCACAGGAAGTAACTTTATTATTCCTTTTTCTGGCTAGATCAAATGCAACACGGGCTACTCTCTCGATTTCACTAGTAGTATAGACATGAGTATTAATTCCTTTTCTTTCACCATTATCAATTGGTTTTATCCCTCTAGGTTCACCAAAGTAAATCCCACCCGTTAATTCCCTAACAAAAAGAATATCTAAATTAGAGACAAATTCAGGCTTTAAACTTGAGGCATCAACGAGTTGTTTAAAACAAATTGCAGGTCTCAAATTTGCAAATAATTTTAATTCTTTTCTTAATTTTAATAGAGCTCTCTCTGGTTTTTTTGAAAAATCAATATTATCCCATTTTGGTCCACCAACAGCACCCAATATTACTGCAGCGCTTTCTTGTGCCTTGTAAAAAGCTTCATCAGTTATTGGAGTTCCATGTTTATCATAAGCAGCACCTCCAACCAAATCTTGGTCAATTTCAAAATCCAAGGATTTATTTGAGTTAAACCATTCAATTATTTTTTTGACTTCAGCAATTACCTCAGGTCCGATACCATCCCCTGGTAATAATAAAATTTTTCTTTTTTTAATTTTGATCATTAAATATCCAAGGTTTACCTTCTTTAATTTTATTTTCGTATGAAACTATTTTTTCAGATTTTTCTAGTGATAAAGCAATGTCATCTAATCCCTCTATTAGACATTTTTTCTTAAATTGATCTATTTCAAATTTTATTTCTTTATTGCCAAAACTTATTGTTTGCTCAGGTAAATTTACAGAAATTTCCTCTTTTCTATTCGAGTACTCAGAAATTTCTTTTATTTGATCCTCTGAAATTGTAATTGGGAGAATCCCATTCTTAAAACAGTTATTATAAAATATATCTGCATAACTTGAACTAATTACACAAGTTATTCCAAAATCCATTAAAGCCCAAGGAGCATGTTCTCTAGAAGAGCCACATCCAAAATTCTTTCCTGCAATTAAAATTTTAGAATTATTATACGGACTATTATTTAAAATAAAGTCATCTATCTCTTTACCGCTTTGGTCATATCTCATTTCAAAAAATAAATTTTTTCCCAGTCCAGTTCTTTTTATAGTTTTTAAAAACTGTTTAGGAATTATCATATCTGTATCTATATTGACGATAGGCAGATAAGCTGGAACACTTTTTATTGAGATAAATTTATTCATTTAATTTTGGTATTTTCTAACATCATCTAAGTTTCCAGAAATTGCAGCTGCTGCAGCCATTGCTGGACTAACTAAATGTGTTCTACCGCCTCTTCCCTGTCTACCCTCAAAATTTCTATTAGAGGTAGATGCACATCTTTCTTCAGGTTTAAGCTTATCTGCGTTCATTGCTAGACACATTGAACAGCCTGGCTCTCTCCATTCAAAGCCTGATTCTAAAAATATTTTATCCAGACCCTCTTGCTCTGCTTGTTCTTTAACTAAACCAGAACCTGGAACAATCATTGCATGTACATGTGATGCAACTTTTTTATCTTTTAATATTTTAGCTGCCTCTCTTATATCTTCTATTCTCCCGTTAGTGCAGCTTCCTATAAAAACTTTATCAATCTTAATATCTTGAATATTCGTATTTGGTTTTAATCCCATATAATTTAATGATCTGTTAATTGAATTTTTTCTATCTGGGTCAGTTTCACTTTCAGGATTGGGAACTTTACCGTCTATTTCAACCACATCCTGGGGAGATGTTCCCCAAGTTACCATTGGTTTAATTTGAGATCCATCTAACGTTAATTCTTTATCAAAGTTTGCGTCCTTATCAGATTTCAATGTATGCCAATATTCCAAAGCTTTTTCCCAGTTTTCTCCTTTTGGTGACATTGGTTTACCTTTTAAATATTGAAATATCTTTTCATCTGGTTGAATTAGTCCTGCTCTTGCCCCACCTTCAATCGTCATGTTGCAAATCGTCATTCTTTGTTCAACACTTAGATTAGATATAAGGTTACCAGCATACTCAATCACATAACCAGTACCACCAGCCGTTCCTATTTTTCCAATTATCTGCAGGATGACATCCTTCGATGTTACGCCAATAGGTAATGAACCATTTACGCTAATTCTAAAGTTTTTTGATTTTTTTTGAACTAAAGTTTGTGTTGCTAAAACGTGTTCTACTTCTGAAGTTCCAATACCAAAAGCTAAAGCTCCAAATGCTCCATGAGTTGCCGTATGACTATCACCACAAACAATAATATTTCCAGGCTGTGTAAAACCTTGTTCAGGTCCTATGATATGGACAATACCTTGTCTTTTATCATCCATTCCAAAAATCTCTACTCCAAATTCCTTACAGTTTTTGTTCAAAGTTTCAACTTGAATTCTCGAGTCTTCATCTGCAATACCTTTTGATCTGTCAGTTGTCGGAACATTATGATCTGCAACAGCAAGAGTTAGTTTAGGGTGTCTTACTTTTCTGTTTGAATTTCTTAAGCCTTCAAATGCTTGAGGGCTTGTAACTTCATGAATTAAATGTCTATCTACAAACAAAAGTGATGTACCATCAGGTTGTTCATCAACTAGATGATCGTTCCAAATTTTATCGTAAGTTGTAAAAGGCATTTAGAAAAAAATTATTTTTTCTGTTCTTGATTTTCTTTCGGTTCTTCTGTTTTTACAGGCTCTGCTTTAACTTCTTCTTTAGGAGCTTCTGCTTTAACTTCTTCTTTAGGAGTTTCTGCTTTAACTTCTTCTTTAGGAGCTTCTGCTTTAACTTCCTCTTTAGAAGCTTCTGTTTGAGGATCAGTTGATGGCATTACGTTTTCCTCAGTAACTTCATTAATTTTAGTTTCTAAATCAATACCAATAGTCTTCTTAATTTTTTCAGCTATTCTAGCAGATTTACCAGTTCTATCTCTTAGATAGTATAATTTTGCTCTTCTTACTTTTCCTGATCTTACAACTTTTATTGTATCTACAATTGGGCTGTACAATGCAAAAGTTCTTTCTACTCCCTCACCAAAAGAAATTTTTCTAACAGTAAAAGATGAATTGATGTCTCTACTTTTTTTTGCGATACATACACCTTCAAAATATTGAATTCTGTCTCTTTTACCCTCAGTTATCCTAACCCCAACTTTAACGATATCTCCAGGGAAAAAATCAGGATGTTTTCTCTCAGAAATAATCTTGTTTAAATTTGATCTGTTTATTTCTTCAATATTTTTCATTTTAATTTTTCTTATATTTTTGCCATAAGTCTGGTCTTCGGTCGCGTGTTATAGCCTCAGATTGGGATAAACGCCAGTCTTTAATTTTGGCGTGATCACCTGAAATCAGCACATTTGGGACCTTTTTTTCCTCCCAAACTTGAGGTTTTGTGAATTGCGGATATTCAAGAAGGCCATTCTCAAAACTCTCATCTCTTGAGGAATTAATATTACCTAGAATTCCTGGAATAAATCTTAGAATAGAATCTGTTACAACAAATGCAGCAACTTCACCCCCTGATAATATAAAGTCACCAATGCTAATCTCTTCAATATCCCTACTTTCTAGTATTCTTTCATCTACTCCTTCGAAATGACCACAAATTAAATTGATTGTTTTTTCGTTTGAAAACTCTCTTGCAAGTTTAGAATTAAAGACTTTTCCTCTTGGACTTAAATAAAGGGTTTTTTCTTTAGTCTTGATATTTGCGTCTAATGAATTTGCTAAAACAT
>CACASS010000021.1 GCA_902535275.1 uncultured Pelagibacteraceae bacterium | reverse complement strand
TAATCTTTCTCGCTTTTCTTTATAAAACTTTGCCATAAAGGGTTTTTTTGTTTTTGATAAATATTTTTTAAAATCTTCACGACTATCTAAAAACATTGGTGATCGAATTATATTCCACTGAATATTTTGTTTTTTTAAAAAATTATTTATTTTTGTTTCAAAAAATTTATCCTCTATTTCAAAACTAGTTACCTCTTTTATCTTATTCATCTTTAACAATTTTTCTAATTTCTTCGTATAGTCCTTTTTAAAATCAGTAGAATCAATTTTTGAGTAATTAAGCTTAAATTTATTTTCCTTCAATTTATCCGCATAAGATCTCATTGAAGATAAAAATAGTAGAATTTTTAATTTATGATGTCTTTCATATGTACATAATTGGTAGTCTTCTGACATAAAAAATAGGTGGTCTTTTTTGAAGCGGTCGAGGTTTTTTAATGGAAATAACTGATTTCCAAGTATAAAAAATAATTTCATTAATTATTATATGTCAGAAAAATATCTAATTGTCGGTGCGACAGGTTCTATCGGATCCAATTTAGCAGAGCAAATGCATTCTTCTGGTAAAGAAATTCATTTAGTTGGAAGAGATGAAAGTCAACTTAAAAATTTAGCTGAGAAATTGAACTCTTCTTATACTGTGGCAGATGTATTACACGAGGGGTTCGTGGATACAATTAAATCAGACATATCAGAAATCAAAGGTGTAGCATATTGTGTTGGATCTATTGATTTGAAGCCTTTAAAGATGGCAACTGAGAATGATTTCAATAAATGTATGAAACTTAATTTTTATTCTGCGGTGGACTTAATCAAAGGATATCAAGATAACCTAAAACAAAATAATGGTTCAATTGTTTTATTTTCAACAGTTGCAGCTCAAAGAGGTTTTACAAATCATTCAATAATAGCATCAACCAAAGCGGCTATTGAGGGACTAACTGTATCATTAGCAGCTGAATTTGCCCCAAACATAAGAGTTAATAGTGTTGCTCTAAGTTTAACTAATTCTAAGATAGCTCAGCCAATGTTAAAAAATACAGCAATTGCTCAAGGAATAGCTAAAGCCCACCCACTTAAAAGACTAGGTGAGGGTAAAGATGGAGCTGCTTTAGCAAAATTTTTACTTACCGAGGAAAGTTCCTGGGTAACGGGTCAAATAATTGCAGTTGATGGTGGAAGATCAAAACTTTCATAAAGTGAAAAAAATAACATACGTTTTAATTCTTTTTTTGGTATTTGTCTCAAAATCGTATTCACAAAACTTTAAATTAGAAAAATTAGTTAACCTAGATTCACCTTGGGGATCCTCTTTTATTAATAGTAATGAAATAATAATTACAGAAAAAAGTGGCAAAATAAAAATTGTAAATATTTTATCTAGAGAAGTTCAAGAAATTAGTCATCAACTTAACTTTGTTGTCCATGGTCAAGGAGGCTTATTAGATATTATTCATAAAGACGATAATATTTGGATTTCATATACTGAAGATAGAGGTGGATATAAAACTAGCACCTCTATTGCAAAAGCAGAATTTAATAAGAAACAATTAAACTTTAAAAATATTTTTCAAGCAAATCCCCCAATAGACTCTGGTTATCATTTTGGATCAAGATTAGTTATCAAAGATAATTTTATATTTGCTTCAGTGGGTGAGAGAGGACAAGGTATGATTGCACAAGACGCCTCAAAGCATCCAGGTAGTATTATAAGAATTCATTTAGATGGAAGTATACCAAAAGATAATCCAAAGTTTGAGGGTATGGTAGATTGGTTACCAGAGATTTATCAAATTGGAATTAGAAATCCTCAAGGGATGGCACTTTCTGAATTTAATGGAAAAGTTTACATGAGTAATCATGGGGCAAAAGGTGGAGATTGGTTTGGAGAAGTTAAAAAAGGTGAAAATTATGGATGGAAAATTTTAGGATGGGGAGGAACCAATTATTCTGGAATTCCAATTGGCCCAAAATGGAAACCTGGATTTACAAAAGCTATTCAATATTGGGTACCCTCAATAGCAACTAGCGCAATAACTATTTATAAAGGTGACGAGTTTAATGAGTGGAATAGTCATGCTTTAATTACCTCTTTAAAAGATAAATCCTTAAGAAAACTGATATTTGATGACTTATCAAATGTAAAAGAAGAGGTTATTTTTAAAAATAAAATTGGAAGAATTAGAGACATTCAAGTGCATCCCTCTAACGGAAAAATTTATTTTTTATCTCAAGATGCTTTATGGTTAATGCAAAGAAAATAGTATATATTAAAATTTATGGATGATGTCGTCATAGTTGGTGGAGGTATAATAGGTGCTGCAACTGCATACTTTTTATCAATGGAAGGTAGAAAAGTTAAGGTAATTGAGAGAGACCCTACATATAAGACTGCCTCATTTCCTTTATCTTTAGGTGGATTTAGAAGACAATTTTTTCAAAAAGAAAATATACTTTTAGGTAAATTTGCTAGAGAATTCATCTTTAAAATACCAGAATTATTAAAAACAAAAAAAAATCCAAACCCAACAGCAAGCATGGTTCCTAATGGATACCTTTTAATGTTTGGACCAGAACATGCAGAGGAACAATACCGAGCATTAGAAAATCACAGAGAATGCGATGCCGGTACAAAAAATATTAAAGGTTCAGAATTAAATAAAATTTTTCCATATATAAATAACGAAGGTATAGAAACAGCTACATATACTGATAATAAAAGTGAAGGTTGGATTGATCCTTTTATGTTTCATAGTGCTTTAAAAAGTAAAGCAATTGAGTTAGGCGCAGAGTTTCTTAAAGGCGAGGTTAAAAATTTGTCTGAGATAAATGCAAAAACTATCATTTCAGCAGCAGGATGTTGGACTAAAGAATTGTTATCGGATATTCCAGTTGAACCACAAAAGCACACCGTATTTCGAGTAAAATGTCCAAAACATTTTCCTGATATGCCACTAACTGGAGATTTAACAACAGGTGTATATTGGAGACCAGAGGGTAAAGAGTTCTTAGCAGGTTCACCTATATCTGTATTTGATGCGAAAGATTTAGAACCAGCATGGAATGATTTTGAAGAATTAGTTTGGCCTGCTCTGGCAAAAAGAGTTCCAGCCTTTGAAGAACTAAAATTAACTGGTGGTTGGGCAGGATTTTATGATTGTAATAAACTTGATAACAACGCAGTTGTAGGCAAACATCCAAAATATGACAATGTTTATTTGGCCTCTGGTTTCACTGGAAGAGGTTTGATGCAGGCACCAGGTATTGGAAGGGCTCTAACTGAATTGATCACAACAGGTAGCTATCAATCAATAGATATAAGTGTTTTTGATGTAGAAAGAGTTTTAAAAAGCAATGCTAGACCAGAACCTTACGTTTTATAATTTTTTAATATAAACTCCTAGTATTCCGTTAAATATAGATACAGCTAATATCAATAATTGTCCTTTAAATGAGTAAAATTCAAAGGATGGATAAAAACTTATCCCAATTGAAAAAAAAAGATAAGTTAACACAAAAGGCCGATAAAATTTTTTTATAAAATTTAAAATTTTCACTTACTTTCTAGTTGCAATATAAACGCCAATTGTTGCAAGTATAAATCCTGCTATATCAATATTAGATAACTTTTCTCCTAAAAATATATAGGCCATCACAGCTGTTGTAGGTGGGACAAGAAAAAATAATGTTGAAGTTTTACTCACTGAGCCTGCTTTTATTAAAAACATTAAAATTGTGAAGGCCCCAAATGACACAAGAATAATCTGATGTGTCATTCCTAATAAAAATCCTGTTGTAAAATTTATATAAGGAGTTTCAAATGTTAATATTAAAATTAAATTAAAAGCACAGCCACCAAAAGCTTGAAATCCATTATTAACTGATAATGAAACATTACCACTTAATTTTTTTTGCCACAAAGTTCCTGTAGTAATTGCAGCAAGAGCTATAAAACAAGTTATAAGTCCATCCTTTGGGAACTCGTCTCCAAAATCTACCCCAAGCACTAGTAAAGAGCCAATAAAGCCAAATATAATACCAACCCACTGTCTCCACCCTATTACTTCCTTATAAATTGGTCCTGATAATAAGTTAGTTAATATTGGCTGAAGAGTAACTATTAAAGCCACAACACTTGCAGGGACTCCTACATGAAACGCGTACCAACAACCACCAAGATATAATCCATGAAATAATACACCTGTAGTTATGCTTTCTAATATATATCTCACTTTTGTAAAAATTATCTCTTTATTAATTAATGCGAATAAGAAGAAACCTATAGTTACAATTCCAAATCTAAAGGCAAGTGCTGCAAAAGGTGATGCATTCTGAACTATAATATCACCTGAGATGAATGCAGATGACCATAGTAATATAAATAGTAAAGGAAATGTTTTAATCATTTATTGAGGATTTTAAGTCACAAAATTTCTAAACTAAATTTTGACAAGCATTTTGCCAATATTTTTGCCGTTTAATAAATCAATAAATGACTTTGGAGCGTTCTCTATTCCTTCGTAGATAGTTTCTTTAAATTTTATTTTACCATCCACCAACCATTTTGACATTTCTGTTTCAAATGACTCTCTTTCATTATCATGATCAAAAATAAGAAATCCTTTAATTGTAAGTCTTTTTACTAAAACATAAGCCATATTTTTCAAACCAGATCCAGGATTTGTTGCATTCATCTGTGAAATTCTTCCACAAATCACAATACGACCATATGTTTTCATTTGGAAAATAGCGGACTCTAAAAAGTCTCCACCAACATTATCAAAATAGAGATCAAAACCATCAGGACAAATTTCCTTGAAATGTAATACAAGGTTTTCTACTTTCTTATAATTAAAAGCATGATCAACTTTTAATTCATTTTTTAACCAATCAACTTTTTCATCAGACCCTGTGCTTGCAATAACTTTACAACCAAGATTTTTTGCAATTTGGCAAACTGTAGATCCAACACTACCTCCAGCAGAGGAGACTAATATAGTTTGCCCAGATTTCAATTCTCCATGTTTGAAAAGTCCAATGTAAGCTGTATGTCCTGTCATTCCAAGTGGACCCAAGTACGACTGTATAGGCATATCAATTGGTTTTAGTTTCTTTAGTTCATCAGAACTACAAACAAATTTATCTCTCATACCAAGACTGCTAAATACTAAATCTCCAACACTAAAATCTTTATCATTTGAGAGTTCTACTTTACCAATTGCATACCCTTCCATTTCCTCACCGATTTTAAATGGTGGTTTATAATTTTTTCTCTCAGTCATTCTTGCACGCATGTATGGATCAACTGATATCCATGAATTTGATACTAAAATATTTTTTTCATCATTAATTGAAATTTCTTTTGATTTTATTTCAAAATCTGTCTCTTTCGGTAAGCCAGTTGGAATATAATTTTTTAAAGATACGTATTTACTAACTACAGACATTTAAGATCCCCAAATACTATTTAATATTGCTTCGCGTCTACATCCTTTTTTATATCTTAAGTAATTAAGAAAATTTATTTGGTAATAATCTTGATGAACAGCCTCTGCCATGTAAAATTTATCAAATTTTCTTACATAAGTTACTACTTTTTTTTTAAATTTTTTCTCTATTTCCTTAATACTATTTTCTATTAAGTTTTTTTGCTTATCATTTTGATAAAATGCCACTGATCTATAACTATATCCCTTGTCACAAAATTGTCCTACAGCATCAAATGGATCAATATTTACCCAGAATTCTTCTAAGAGTTTTTCATAGCTAACTACTTCTGGAATATATATGACTTCAATAACTTCAAAATGACCTGTGTTTCCATATGTAACTTCTTTATAAGTTGGATTTTCTGTAGTGCCACCTGAATAACCAGAGATAACTTTTGAAACACCAAGAATATTTTCAAAAGACTCTTCCATGCACCAAAAACACCCTCCAGCAAAATAAGCTTTTTCAAAATTTGGTGAATTTGCAAAGCTGTTTGCAGAAATAAGAAAGAAAATTATTGATAAAAATTTTTTCATTAAAGGTAGCTATCTAAATACTGATAGCTTACCTTTAATAATTTCTATTTAAAACTTTATTTTTTTTGATATTTTGCCGCTTCTTCTGAACCGCCGGTAGCGCTTCCTTTACTATAAGAATGCGCACCCATTCCAGCTAATTGTCCATCTTTAACAATTAAGTATTGGTTACGTATTTCACTACCTTCAAAGAAACATTCTAAGATTTCTCTTACACCATCAGCATATCTAGCTTGAGCAGATAGTGATGTTCCAGAAGTATGAGGTGTCATTCCATGGTTTGGCATTGTTCTCCACACGTGATCGTTTGGAGCTGGTTGAGGAAACCATACATCTCCTGCATATCCACTTAATTGTCCGCTCTTCAAGGCTTTTGCTATTGCATCTCTATTACAAATTTTACCTCTTGCAGTATTTACAATGTATGCACCTTTTTTCATTTTACCTATCATTTCATCATCAAATAAGTTTTCTGTTTCAGGATGAAGAGGACAGTTGATTGTAACAACATCACATACTTTAACCATAGACTCCACAGTTTCATGGAAAGTTAGATTTAACTCCTTTTCAACTGACTCAGGTAATCTATGCCTATCAAAATAGTGAAGATGAACATCAAAAGGTTTCATTTTTCTGAGTGCATCTAAACCTATTCTTCCAGCTGCTACGGTTCCAATATGCATTCCCTCAACATCGTAAGATCTTTGAACAGCATCTGCTATATTCCATCCACCTTCATTAACGATCCGATGTTGGTTGTGGTAATCTCTAACAAGTGAAACTATCATCATTACTATATGCTCAGCAACTGATCTTGAGTTACAGAAAGTAACTTCTACGACATCAATTTTATGATCCATTGCTGCTTGTAAATCTACGTGATCTGAACCAATTCCTGCAGTTATTGCCATTTTCAGGTTTTTTGCTTTTTCAATCTTTTCTTTTGTTAAATAATAAGGAAAGAATGGTTGAGAAATAACTATATCTGCATCTACTATATGTTTATCAGCCTCGCATCCTTCTCCATCTTTACTATTCGTTACAACTAACTCATGACCATTGCTCTCTAAAAATTTTCTCAATCCTAATTCACCAGATACACATCCTAATAATTCTCCAGGTGTGAAATCCCTACCTTTTGGACTAGGCAAAGTCATTCCATCAGGATATTTTTCTAATTTTGGAAGATCTGATAAAGGGTAAGCTTTAGGCATACCACCTTTAGGATCATCATATAACACGCAAAGTACTTTCATTTTTTCTCCTAATATTTATGTTTTAAAATCTCTCAATAGATATTTTCTTATGAAAGTGTAGCATAAAATTAGAACATCAATCAAACGAATAGTAGTTGATTAGGGGTATTTCTTTTTAGCAATAAATTTATTCAGAATAATTCCAAAGCCTATTATAATCAAACATCCAGTTAATATTGGGGAGAACAAATAGTCAAACGATACTGAGCCCAATATGACTATAATAGGATTTCCTCCAGCTGGAGGGTGGGTTACATCTAGTAAAATCATCAAACCAACACCAAGACCTACCGCTAAAGGTATTGATATATAAATTGGTAACGGAATAAAATTATAAAATAGAATTCCAACTGTTGAAGTTACTAGATGACCAAATAATATATTTTTAGGTTTAGCAAATGGACTTTCTGGGTAACCATATAAAAGAACCATTGAGGATCCAAATGATGCAATTAAAAAAAGTCCAAAATTGGTTTTATAAGTTAATAAAGTGAGAACACCAATTGTTATAGTTGAATAAATTAATGCAAAAAGAGATTTTAAAATTTTATCTTTATTCATTTATTGTATTACTTTCTTTAAAGCTTTTATTGGAAGTGTTAAACATTCTTTTCTTGCATAATTTTTTTTATCAAAGAGTTTTTTAAACTCTCTCCATTCACTTGGAAATGAAATATTTTCTTTATCATTAAACTTATCCAATAATTTTAAAAAATTATTGATTTTATGTTTACTTTTTTTCTTAAAATTTTTTGTAGCTAAATTTGCAGATGCATTACAATATATGCAAGATTGAGACTGGTAAGAGAAATCTTTTATAACATTGTCTTTAATAATTAAAAAAATTTCAATTTCATCACCACAAATTTGACTTTTATATTTCATTGAATGAGTGCAGTTATTAATAAGTTTATTATTTTTGGTATCAGAGGCTATTTTTAAAATATTAATATCCATTAATTTGAGTATTTATTTGATTGTTATTATACAAATTTATATTTATATTTTCATACTTCTTAAATAAAAAAATAGCATATGCTAAACTTGAATAATCCTAAAGTAGCCATACCAATTGTATTAATTGCCGGTATTTTTTGGTCATTTGGTCCATATGTTGTAAGACACATCGATCAGCCAGAAACAGTCCCTTGGCAATATTTATTTACAAGAGGAATAGTTATTTTTCTTTTGCTTAATATGTATTTGTTCCTTGAGGAAGGAAAAGAGTTTTATAAAAATTATTTTAAAGTGGGTATATCAGGTCTAATTGGAGGTATTGGTCTTGGTACTGCAATGATAACATTTATATGGTCAATTACTAATACGACAGCAGCTATCACTTTACTTTGTCTTGCGGCAATGCCATTTATAACAGCATTATTAGGATTTTTGTTTTTAAAAGAAAAAATTTCATTAACAGTATGGATTGCGATTATAGTTGCAGCAGCTGGTATATGTATAATGGCTTTTGACAATTCTGGTAAAAATTCATTGGCAGGGCTTGTGTTTGGACTTATTTCTGCATTAGGTTTCTCAATTTTTTCTGTTTCACTTAGATGGAGAAAAGAAACGCCAAAATTCACTACTGTAGCCTTTGCGGGATTGTTCTGTTTCATATTTTCTGCTGTAATGCTTATGTCGCAGGATGCTAATTTTTTATCTACTGGAAAAAATGAAGCCTTATTTGCTACTCATGGAACTCTAGTATGCTTAGGTTTAATATTATATTCAATTGGATCAAAAAATATTCCAGCAGCTGATCTAACTTTACTCTCACTAACTGAGGTAATAGGTGGAATATTCTGGGTGTGGTTACCATGGATGGGAATTAATGAAGTCCCATCTACGAATACCATTATTGGTGGATTTTTTATCTTTATGTCGATTTTTTACTACAGCCTCATTATGCAGTCTAATAGAAGATTTATAGGTTTAAATTAAAATGAATAATGAAAAAGTAATTGTTAATAGTTGGAATGAATGGGATCCATTGAAACACGTAATAGTAGGAAAAGCAGATGGTACTTGTATACCTGCTCCTGAGCCAGCGTTAGACGCCAAAGTTCCAGAAGACAGCGATATGAGAGGAAAATTTGGCCCAAGAACTAAAGATACTGTCGATAAGGCAAATCAACTTTTAGATAATTTTTCAAAAATATTAAAAAAAAGAGGGATTAAAGTTGATAGACCAGACCCAATTGATTTTGATCAAAAAACATCTACACCTGATTGGCAAGCGGAGACAATGTTTGGCTGCATGCCACCGAGAGATGTTTTGTTAACTGTCGGTAATGAAATTTTAGAGGCTACGATGAGTTATCGTTGTCGATGGTTTGAATATCTATGTTACCGACCACTTTTAAAACAATATTATAATTCAGATCCAAATATGAGACACGAATCTGCTCCTAAACCTAGATTAACCGATGAGGATTACAGAGAGGACTATTTATCAGATAAAATAGGAATTCAAAAAAGGTTAGAATGGACAGAAAATAAATATTTTGTAACAACTGAGGAGGAGCCGCTATTTGATGCTGCTGATGTTTTGAGGTTTGGGAAAGATTTAGTAGTACAACATGGTTTTACAACAAATTTAAAAGGAATTGATTGGTTAAAAAGACATTATAAAGATCACAGGGTTCATGCTGTTAATTTTCCAGGTGATCCTTATCCAATTCATATAGATGCAACTTTTACACCTATCAAGGAGGGTTTAATAATTAACAATCCTCAAAGAAGACTTCCTAAAGACCAAAGAAAATTGTTTGAAAATAACGGATGGGAAATTATTGATAGTGCTCAACCTGCACACAACGAACCTCCACCTCTATGTTACTCCTCAACATGGCTATCAATGAATGTTTTAGTTTTAGATCCTAAAACTGTATGTGTAGAAAAAAGTGAAGTGTACCAAGCAGAACAACTAGATAAATTAGGAATGGAGGTTATTCCTGTTGAGCTTAGAGATGCTTATGCATTTGGAGGTGGATTACATTGTTGTACAGCAGATGTTTATAGAGAAGGTGAATTAAAAGATTATTTTCCAAAGCAATAATTGTGGCTCAGATAAAAACAAAAAGAGAAAGAGTAAAATTTGCTTCAGATAACGTTACAGGTGCATGTCCAGAAGTCTTAAATGCAATTCTTAAAGCTAATGAGGATGACAAAACTCCATATGGTAATGATGAGCTGTCGAAAAACTTACAAAATAAATTTTCAGAAATATTTGAGAAAGAAGTTATAGTTTTTCCTACAGCCTCAGGAACAGCAGCTAATGCTTTAGCTTTATCAACTATGACTCCTTCTTTTGGAAATATCTATTGCCATAGACTTTCCCATATCAATGTAGATGAATGTGGAGCTCCCGAATTTTATACTGGAGGTGCAAAGTTAGTAAATCTGAATGGGACTAATGGAAAAATAATAGCAGAAGAACTAGATAGAAATATTTCTGGAAAAGGCGTGGTACATCACACTCAACCATCGTCAGTAAGTATTACCCAACTATGTGAAACAGGTGTTGCTTATAATTTAGATGAAATAAAAAAAATATCAGAGATTACTCATAAACACGATCTAAATATTCATATGGATGGTGCAAGATTTGCAAATGCATTAGTTTCATTAAACTGTACTCCAGCAGAAATGACATGGAAGTCTGGAATTGATGTACTGTCATTTGGAGCAACTAAAAATGGATGCCTAGCAGCAGAAGCTATTATTTTTTTTAAACCAGAGTTAGTTGGAAATTTAGCTTTTTTAATGAAAAGAGCAGGACATTTACTATCAAAGATGCGTTTTGTATCATCTCAATTAGATGCTTATATCTCAAATGACGTTTGGTTAAAAAATGCTAAACATGCAAATGCTATGGGTAAAAAACTAAGCCAAGGCTTGCTGAAACATAAAAGTATTGAATTAGCTTACCCAACAGATGCAAATGAAGTTTTTGTCAAAATACCAAAAAATATAATTGATCAATTTAATTCAAATGGTTACAAAATAAATGATGATGAGTGGGAAGATAAAGCTGTTCGATTAGTTGCTGCCTGGAATACTCATCCAGATGATGTAGATTCATTTTTAAATATAATTAAATCTTAATTTAGCTAGGATTTTCTTTAAGGAAATTTATATAATTTACTACTTCATCAAATTTTTCATCCTCAATATCTTTATAACTTGCATTAAATTTACCTTTTACACAAATTGCGACATGAGCATAAGGATTTCTGCCTTTAGGATGATTAGGATGGTCTGGAAGTTGTCCTTGTAAATAATCGCCAGCTTCCTGAATAATTTTCCAGAGTTTGCTTGCATTTTCTTTGTTCACACCTTCACTTTTTTTGTTTTACATCAAAAGTTCTAATTTAGGAACTAATTACATTATTTTCTCAAGTTTCCAAGCTTCATCTTTAGCATTAAACTTTGCGTTCCAGTCTTTAGATCTTTGATCTTCAAATAAGGCATAAAATTTTTCTTCATCAGTGACATTTGCAATAAAAATCATTTTACCTTCACGAATGTGTGCCCATTCAAATGATGAAGTACATTTTGCAAGATCATCTTTAAATATACTGTATAATTCATCTGCATCTTTTTTAGTTCCTTCATATGTTGTTGTTCCAACAAAGTTCATAGTTTTTCCTTTCATTAATAAATTAAAATAATATAGACACAATAAATTCCCAATCAATAAGATTTTCAACTAATTTATCTCAACTTGTTCAAGTTTCAGGACTAGTTTCTCTAAAAAATCCTACAACACAGAACCATAAACTTAAAAGATTTTTTAATTTATTAATCAACTGGTTTGTTCTTATTTATATCTACTTCATCATAGGATTTACCAAATCTCACTTCATCAAATAGCATTACGGTTGTTGGAATTTTATTTTCCCATTTATATTTAAAAGGTTTTATTATATTTTTTTGACCACTTGGTTGAGTCATGGTCTTCATTCCCTTTGGTTTATTTCTATTTATTTGAGATAAGTAATCACCAACTCTAAATTTATAAATACCATATCTCATATTAATTTGTTGTTTGTTACTGCTCCACCCATGGCTTTTGGACTCTTTAATATGTTTGCTTTTTACAAATGGAATATAATGGGTGCACTCATTAATCTGTTCTCCATTCCACCATAGCTCAAAATATTTTTCACCTTTAATTCTTTCTCTACTATAATTAGTTTTAACTATAAAATCATTCCAACTACCTTTTTTAAAAGAGAATCCATGGCATCTCTTATAGTGACCTAATCTCACTTGAAAGCCTGAACCCTGTGTAGAAACCATCCATAATGGCATATCTACACCTTTCATTTTAGCTTGAAACAAAGACATCTTTGATGCTACGAAATCGTATCCAAAATCTTCGGGTATATAGATACTCAAAGCATAAAATACTGGTTCTTTAAATTTTTTACTTGAGTAATGAAGTTTTTTTAAATGTCTTTCTGTTCTTTGAGCACCCCATTTACAATCTTGTTTTTTACATTCACCATGTCTAATTTCAAACTTTTGAGCTGATTTACCAGCACGAACATTCTTATCGACTATTTCAAAATGCTCTTTGATATCCATGTGATGCCACTTAGTTTTTTTAATTGTAACAGGCTCTGTATAACCTAAATTACATGTAAAAAAGATTAGAACAACAATCCCAAAAATTTTTTCCATTTAAAATCCACCTCGCCAATTATTTTTAGATTTCAAATCTTTCTCTTCTTGTTTTGAAGTAGGTCTAAATAAATAAAAACCCACTACAACAATTACGAATATACCTAAAATAATTTCAATCATGTAATTAGTCATTTATGTCACAATAAAGTTTTTTTAATATTAAATTTATTGGTTAATTAATAGTCAATTTTTTTTAAAATATTCCCTTCAATACCTAGGAGATAATAACCTTGACTATCTTTTTCCATATTTCTTGTAGAGCAACTTGGACCAAATCTCGTCTTCCAATTGTATCTTCCAGCTTCTTTTAATTTATTTATGACTTTTATATATTTTGGATGTTTATATTTTCCAAGTTCAAACAAACAAAAAATTTTATATGGATCATATGCATCTTCTCTTGTTGGAGTTAGGTAAACCGAATCCATAAATTGTGGACACATATCTATATCGTGCGCATAGATTTTTCCAATTCTAGGACTATTAGGATCTACTGAATTTAGCATAGTCCTTATGTCTCTATTATTTAAATGATTATTTTTTATCCCTGGTATACAATTTGTTCCCATCCCTTGAGTATGTAGTAATTCATGTAATGCAATTGCGGCTTTTCTTTTGTCAGTTCTAACAGATTTATTTCGTAAAAATATTGAACCAAATCCTACGCCTGCCTCTCCACCGTCGACACTATTGATGTCGGCGAAATTAAAATACATTTTTTTATTATTTGTTTGACCTTTTTTTTTATATAAGAAAGGTGTTATGTCATTATTTGCCCACTTATGAAGCTGTTTAAAGTTTTTATCCATTCTTATAAAGGTAATATCTAATTTTCCATCTGATCTGTAATCTAACTTATATTTTCGAGGAACCTTGTCACCTTTTTTATTCTTACTAGTAGAAATTTCCATCCACTTATTCATCATTAAGATAATTTTTTCCATTTTCCCATTTATATCTAATTCTCTATCCTCACTATCTTGAGCTAACAGATAATTAAAATGAATTTGATAATCGTCTGTTACGTCAGGTTGATCCTCAAAAAATCTTCCTGGTTTTTTATCCATCTTGGCATTCTTTTCTGTTAGCATTTTTGTTTCTGCTATTTTTGTTTCTAATGCGGCCGATGCTTTAGCCTTGTCAAATACCCAAACAATTTCTTCATTAACTGCATACAAATAACATTCTTTGCCACCAGTATATTTCTTAGAATTTTTCATACATTTTTTGTATGTTTTCTTATGAAGTTTTTCTAAATCTTTACCTTTATTATGAGCATAGGAGTAGCTACCAGAATCGCAACTAGCATAGAAAACAAAGTTTGTTTTTTTTTCTTTAATTAGTTTAAGTGATTTTTCTATATGTTTTTTGTGATAATGTTTAAATGCTCCAGCACACTGTCCTTTTATAGACGTTACTCCAGGCTCATTAACACCTGCATAAGCATTCCCACTAAACAATAAACTTAGAACCAAGATTAAAAGAAATTTCTTCATTGTTTAAATTTACCAAATCTCTAACTATAAGTCTATCTGTCAAATATAGTTGTTTGATTAGTCTCTAAAGTTTATAAATTCAATTGGAAGTCCAATATCCATAGCTTTTATTGCAGATATTGCTTCTTGAAGGTCATCTCTTTTTTTTCCTTGAGCTCTTAATTCTTCTCCTTGAATTTTAATTTGGATTTTAAGTTTAAGTTTTTTTACATCAGCAATAATCTTCTTAGCATTTTCTTGACTAATGCCCTCTGCTAATTCACTGACTTGTCTGATGGTTCCACCAGCTGCTCCTTCTGAATTTTTAACGATTATTACTCTTGGATCTACTTTTCTTCTTATAAGATGAACTTGTAACAATTCATTTACTTGTTTTAATTTTAATTCATCTGGCGCTATTGTAGTTACTATTTTATCTTTTCTCTCAATTGAAATATTAAGTCCCTTAAAATCATATCGGTTAGAAATTTCTCTTAAACAATTTGCAAGAGCATTGTCAAATTCTTGATAATTAATTTTACTTATTACATCAAATGAAGGCATAATTTTAATATTCTATACAATATTACATTTCTTTTTGAGAACAACCTTCTTTAATCATTGTTATAATCTTTAAAATTTTAGTATATTTTAATTTTAAATGTCCAAAGGTAAAATTAAAATTCATATAAGAAATAATCATTGGAAAAAAGGTTCTTTGCCGTGTGATTTAGAAGGTGAAAAAAATAGTAGTGTTCCAAAAGAATTATTTGAGAATTTTCTAAATAAATACCCTGAGATAAAAGATAAGATTTCATACATAGTTGATTGGGATGATGATAATTGGAAATCTTCAATGAAAGATGCACATATTTTGCTTACATGGAATTTTCCAACAAATAATTTAAGCAAAATTGCACCAAATTTAAAATGGATACATATTGTGTCAGCAGGTGTTAATCATCTCTATCCATTTAATTGGCTTAAAAAAGATTTAGTTTTAACAAATAGTAGTGGAATACATTCAAAAAAAGCAGGTGAATTTGGATTAATGAGTGTTTTGATGCTTCAAAACCATATGACAAGAATAATTACTAATCAAAAAAAAAAAGAGTTTGTAACTTTATTAAGTAACCCAATTGATAGTAAAAAAGTTGTAGTGGTAGGCACTGGATCATTAGGTGGGTCAATGATTAAACATATCAGCTCACTAGGAGCAAAAGTTATTGGA
>CACASS010000020.1 GCA_902535275.1 uncultured Pelagibacteraceae bacterium | reverse complement strand
TAGTAAATCTAAAAGACTTTTAAAAATAAGAAATGAAATTGACAATAATACGAATATTGATCAGGTTATATCTAACTTCAAGCCACCCATATTTTGGAAAGAAAAAGATATTGTGAAAAAACAAGCTCAATCATGGTCAACTAATCAAGTGAAAGAAATAATATACAAAATTAATGATTTAGAGGCCTCAGTTAAGAAAAATACAACAAATTCAATGCTTTTTGTCTCTAATTTTGTGAGTAATTATTAATAATTTTGTTTAATAATTTCTACCAATCTATCAAGCTGATCCGCTCCCCTATACTCTAGACTGATAGTTCCAGAGTTATTTCTTTTATTCTTTACAAAAACTCGCATTCCAATTTTATCTGTTAACTCTTTTTCAAGGTTTATAATATTTGGATCTTTTTTCTTGGAAGGACTATTAGAGCTAGATTTTAACATTCGTACTAGACTTTCAGCTTGTCTAACTGATAATTTTTTTTTTATGATTTTCTTTGCCAAAAGAATAGCATTATCTAATCCAACTAAAATTTTTGCATGACCCTGAGATAATTTTTCTTCAATGATAAATTCTATTATTTCTTGTGGAAGATTTAAAAGTCTCAAACAATTAGATATATGTGCTCTACTTTTGCCAATGAATTTTGATACTTTATCTTGGTCATAGCTAAATTCATCTATTAATCTTTTATATCCTTCGGCTTCTTCAATTGGATTTAAATCTTTTCTTTGAACATTTTCAACAATTGCAAATTCTAATGATTTAAGATTATCTGCATTAATTACGACTACAGGCACTTCATGTAGCCCTGCATATTGGGCTGCCTGCCATCTTCTTTCTCCTGCTATTATTTCAAATTTATCTTCTTCATTAGAAGATGGTCTTACAATGATAGGTTGGATAATACCTCGCTCTCTTATAGAGTTAGTTAATTCTTCTAAACTAACCTCGTCAAATTTTTTTCTGGGTTGATACTTATTTCTTATTAGAGAACTTATTGAGATATTTTTTTTGTCATTAATTTTCTCACTCTCGCCTATTAAGGAAGACAATCCTCTCCCAAGTCCTTTTTTTGATTTAAACGGATTAATCATGCTGCACTCTCCACTGGTTTATCTTGGTTTAAAAATTCTTCTGTGAAACTGAAATATGCTTTACTACCTGGACAAGTCTTGTCATAAATAAGGACGGGAACACCATGTGAAGGTGCCTCTGATAGTCTGACATTTCTCGGTACAGCTGTACTATAAACTTTATCCTTAAAATAGTTCCTTGCTTCTGACTCTACCTCGCCTGATAATTTATTTCTCTTATCATACATTGTGAGAAGTATTCCTCTTATGTCTAAATTTGGATTTAGGTTTGACTTTATTCTTTCAATTGTTTTCAGAAGCTGTGTCAGTCCCTCTAGAGCAAAGAATTCAGTTTGAAGGGGTACCACAAGGGCATCAGAAGCTACCAATGCCATGATTGTTAGAAGATTTAAGGAGGGTGGACAATCAATTATGATATAATCATAAGATGGCTCAGAATTGTTTAAAATAGAGGTTAATTCGTCTTTTAACTTAAAGGCTCTCCGGCTGTCACCTGCTGTCTCGACCTCTAACCCTGACAAATCAACATTTGATGATATTAAATTTAAATTTTCAAAACTTGTAGGTTGGATTACCTCTGAAATTTTTTTATTTCCATTTAATACATCATAAATTGTTTGATCAGAACTTGTTGTGTTGGATAATCCAAGACCTGTTGTAGCATTACCTTGTGGGTCAAGATCGATTACAAGAATTTTTTTTCCTTTCATGGTTAGACCAGCCGCTAGATTGATGACGGTTGTGGTCTTTCCTACTCCGCCTTTTTGATTTATGACTGAAATAATTTTTTTATTCATATTTTTTTTTTAAATTAGAAATTTTTACTACTGATGACTCATCACTTGTAAGACTTTTCATTACCTCTATATCAAATTTCCATTTTGTAGAGACTTCTTTTAAAATTTTTTTTCCACTCCTTCCTAAATACATGACTATGTATTTAAAATTTTTAAAATTTTTTGTTGCTATATCAAAAATCACAGGTAAAGGTTTGAATGCTCTACAAATTATTACATCTGTAACTAAATTTTTCTCTTCAAATATATTTTTTTGGTAAACTTTTGCTTCCAATTTAAACTTTTCTACCATCTCCTTTAAAAAATTGCTCTTATGATAGCTCTTCTCATAAAAAATTAGCTTAAAACCTTGCTTTTTAGATTTCATCAAAATACCCAAAACTATACTAGGAAGCCCTGCACCTGAGCCGAGATCAGTACATACCTTTATGTCATTTTTGTCAATAAATTCAATGGTTTGAGCACTATCATAAATATGCCTTGTATTTATTGACTTTTCTGTAGTTGAACTTATCAAATTTATTTTCTTGTTAGTGCTCAATATTGACTGAGAATATTCTCCTAACTCCTTAAGTGTTTCACGTGAAACATTTGGGATATAAATTTTATTAATTTTTATTATTTTCGAATCAATCAAGCTATATGCTTAATAGACTTTCTTTTGACATGAGACAACAAAATATATACTGCTGCTGGAGTAATTCCATCTATTCTAAGTGCCTGACCAAGTGTTTTTGGCTTTATTTCCTTAAATTTTGACTTAACTTCATTTGATAATCCGGAAAATTGATCATAATCTAGATTTTCTGGTATTTTAAGATTTTCATCCCTTTTGAACGCTAAAATATCTGCATTTTGTTTCTTTAAATAACCTTTATAGTGAGCCTTTATCTCAATTTGCTCATCAATTTCACGTGAAACATATTCAATTTCTGGCCAAATATCCCTAATTTTACTCATATTTACTGACTTTTGCCTTAATATTTCTATTGCATTTCTTTTAACGCCGTCTTTTGCAATGTTTATTCCAAATTTAGATGCCTTTGATGGGGAAATTAGAGAATTTTCCATCTTTTTAAGACTTTTTTCCAATTTTAAAGCTTTCTCTTTAAATATAATTTTCCTTTCATCTAAAATTAAACCAATATCAATTCCTTTTTGGGTAAGTCGAATATCTGCATTATCAGATCTCAAAGATAGTCGATATTCTGCCCTTGAGGTGAACATTCTATATGGCTCAGCAACTCCTTTTGTTACTAAATCATCTATCATTACTCCAATATAAGCTTCAGATCTATCAAGTATAAATGGCTCCATACCCTTTATAGAGAGAGCTGCATTAATTCCAGCTATCAATCCTTGAGCTGCTGCCTCCTCATAGCCTGTTGTTCCATTTATTTGTCCTGCAAGGTATAGATTTTTAATTTTTTTTGTCTCTAAAGTTAGGAACAATTCCCTTGGGTCCACAAAATCATATTCTATTGCGTATCCAGGCCTTAAAATTTTAACACTTTCTAAACCATTGATATTATTGCATATTTCTTGCTGTATTCCAGCAGGCAGAGAGGTTGAAATTCCATTAGGGTAAATTGTATTATCATTTAGACCTTCCGGCTCTAAAAATATTTGATGCTTTTGCTTATCTGCAAACTTTACAATTTTATCTTCTATTGATGGACAATATCTAGGACCAACTCCTTGGATACTTCCTGAGTACATAGCACTACTTTTTATATTTTTAGAAATGATCTTATGCACTGCTTGATTGGTATAAGTCATCCTACATGAAATTTGTCTGTTAATATTTTTTTTTGTGAGAAAAGAAAAAAAATATGGATCTTCATCTGCATGCTGCTCTTCAAGTTTTTCGAAATTAATTGTCGTTGCATCAAGTCTTGGAGGTGTACCTGTTTTTAATCTTCCAATTTTAAAATCATATTTTTCTAATTGTTCACTTAAACCTGTTGAAGGTTTTTCATTAAATCTTCCTGCAGGTGTTTTTTCTTCACCAATGTGAATTAAACCATTTAAAAAAGTTCCAGTTGTAAGGATTACTTTAGATGATAGTACTTTTTTACCTTCTTGAGTAATAAAACCAATTATATTGTTTTTTTCAAAAATAAACTCTATTACAGGATCAGAAAAAATGCTTAAATTACAGTAATTTACAAGTTTTTCTTGCATATATTTCTTATATAATGATCTATCACTCTGTGTACGGGGTCCACGCACTGCAGGGCCTCTGCTTCTATTTAATAATCTAAATTGTATCCCTGATTTATCTGCAACTTCACCCATTACCCCATCTAGTGCATCTATCTCTCTTACAAGATGACCTTTGCCCAATCCCCCAATAGCTGGATTACAAGACATCTCGCCAATAGTATTAAATTTGTGAGTAAATAAGGCAGTATTTACGCCTAGTCTAGCAGATGCTGCTGCTGCTTCACACCCGGCGTGACCACCACCAATTACAACTACATCAAATGAAATGTCATTTTTCATGACTGTAATTTATTATTGATCTTAAAATTTACAAGAAAACACTTAAAAATGCCTAAAAAACAAGTAAATTCAACATTTATTTACCTATACAAAAATCACTAAAAATAGATCCTAATATTTCTTCAACATCTACTTTGCCAACAATCATACCTAAGTGTCTTGTTGCTAATCTTAAATCTTCCGCAGCTTTATCAAAATCTTCTTTAGAGTTTTTTTCCTCAAAATTTTTTAAATTATGAACACAAGCTTCTAAACTAAGTCTATGTCTTTCTCTTGTAATTAAGGTTTCATTTGAACTTACAAATTTATTTTTTAATTTATCTTTAATTCGATTTATTAATTCATCTAAGTTAGTTTCATTCTTAATTGATAAAAAGATTGGATTAAATTTTTCAATTTGATGATTAATATTTTTATAACCTAGGTCTACTTTATTGATAACAATTATAGCTTTTTCATTTATTAAATCATTCAAAAAACCAGTAAAATCTATACTTTTTGGCTCTATTACTATAATATTAAGATCAGCATCTTCGGCTCTTTTAAGTGCTAGTTTAATTCCTTTTTTTTCTATCTCATCTTTAGACTCTCTAATCCCAGCGGTATCAGAGATTACAACTGGATAACCATTTAAATTTAAATGAGCTTCAATAACATCTCTGGTTGTTCCTGCAATTTCTGAAACAATAGCCACATCACGCTTGGAAAGAAGATTTAATAATGATGACTTTCCAGCATTTGCAGGACCTATTATTGCAATCTTAAAACCCTCTCTGATTCTTTCCCCAACTTTTTTATCATCTAAAATTTGCTCAATTTCTCTTCTAATTTTTTCTGAATCAATTTTAATATTTTTAATTACATCCTCTGGAAGATCCTCTTCAGGAAAATCTATTTTGGCTTCAACATTAGATAAAATTTTTAAAAGCATTTCTCGTAGAGCATTAAATTTCTCTGAACTTCTTCCACTCATTATTTTTAGCGCTTGTTGTCTTTGAATTTCTGTTTCCGCTGAGATAAGATCAGATATACTCTCTGCTTTAAGAAGGTTTATTTTTCCACTTTGAAAGGCGATTTTTGTAAATTCCCCTGGCTCTGCAATACGACAATTTTCTACTTTGGATAATTCGTCTAAAATTGAACGAATAACAGCAATACTACCATGGACATGTAATTCGGCCATATCTTCACCTGTGTAGCTCTCAGGGCCTGGAAACCACAATAATAATCCTTCATCAATTAGTTCAGAAGTATTGATTTTATTGATTTTTTTAAGTGTTGCTAATCTTGGAGAAGGCAATTCATCTTTTATAAGACTTTGAATAATTTCTTTAGTTCCGATACCAGAAATTCTAATAACTGCCACACCTGAAACTCCAGCTCCAGATGATAGTGCGTATATTGTCATATCAATTATTATAGTTTTATATTATCCAAAATTATATAATTTTATTAATGATAATATGGCTAGCATCTTATCCTAAAAGTGGAAACACTTGGCTGAGATTTTTTATAATTGCTCTTCTTTTAAAAGAAAATAATGAAGTTAGCTTAAAACACTTGGAAGGTATTAAACAGTTTCCTACAAACTATCATTTAAGGGATTTCAATATATCTAAACATGATCTTGGAAATCTAAATAAAATATCTAAGTATTGGAATGCCGCTCAGAAAAGAATTAACTCTGATAATAAAATCAGATTTTTCAAAACCCATAATGCTCTCTGTAAAGTGGATAATAATATTTTTACAAATGAAAAAAATACTCTCGGCACAATTCATATTGTGAGAGATCCAAGAAATGTTCTTTCTTCAGTAAATAATCATTTTCATCATAAAAGTTTTGAGGAATCAAAAGAATTTATTCTGGATGAGAGAAAAGGTATATTTAATAAATCCAAAATTGAACAGAATAATATTTATACACTTCCCCAAGTTATAGGTTCATGGAAGTCACATTATAATTCGTGGAAACTAATAAAAAAAAATTATCTTCTTATTAAATATGAAGATCTAATTGAGAAACCAGAATTGGAATTTCAAAAGATAGCTAATTATTTAGAACCTTTATTAAAAGTAAGATTTACCAATGAAAATATTGCTAAAGCAATTGAATTAAGTAGTTTTGATAGGCTTAAAAAAATTGAAGAAAAAGAGGGATTTTTTGAGAGTGTGACGAATGCAGAAACTGGAAAAAAGGAAACTTTTTTTAATATGGGGCCAAAGAATGATTGGAAAAAAATTTTAAATGAAAATATTACAAAGGAAATAAATAAAAAATTTGAACTGGAAATGAGAGAATTAGGTTATCTTTAATAAATTTACTATCTGATCTAATAAAATTTAAAACTATTAAAAATTTATAAAATTTATTATAAAAGTAATATTTTAAGGATTTGCGGAGTTCTTTTTTGATTATTTGGTTATCTTCTTACCCTAAGAGTGGAAACACTTGGTTACGATTTTTTATAATTTCTCTATTGATGGGTAAGAAAACTAAGTTAAATTTAAATCACCTTAAAGCTATAAATGCTTATCCCCATGTTGACCAATTCAAAAGTATAATATCCAATTATTTAGATCTAAATGAGGTTGCAAAAAATTGGATCACTTCACAAGAAAAAGTTAATTCAGACAAAAGTTTACGATTTTTTAAAACTCACAATATGCTTGGTAATTTAAATGGTTATCCTTTTACAAATGGAAAAAATACACTAGGTACAATTCATATAGTTAGAGATCCAAGAAATGTTATTACTTCTGTAAAAAATCATTATAATTTTTCTTCTATTGAGGAAGCAAAGAACTTCATTTTAAATGATAAACAAATTTTAACTTTATCTGAGCAAGAAAAGAGAAAATTTATTGAAAAAGATACTAAATATCCGCTTCCTCAAATAATTGGATCGTGGGGAACACATTATAAATCATGGAAAAAAATGAAATTTAACTATCTATTAACAAAATATGAGGATCTTATAGAAAATCCCAGAGAGGAGTTTAATAAAATTGCAATGTTTATTGGAAATTTAATTAAATTAAATTTTAATAAAGATCAAATAAACACTGCTATTAATTTAAGTTCATTTGAAAAATTAGAGGCGATGGAAAAAGAGCACGGTTTTATTGAAAGCTCGATCAATTATGAAGGGAAAAAAAATAAGTTTTTCAATTTAGGTCCTAAAAATAATTGGAAAAATATATTAGATAAAAATATTTCAGAAGAGATTAATAAGAAATTTGAATTAGAGATGAAAGAGTTGGGTTACTTAAAATAATCAGGAAGGTTTATTCATTGAGTTAAAAAACTCAGCGTTATTTTTTGTTGTTTTTAATTTGGAATTTATGAAATCGATCGCATCCATAGATCCCATAGGTGCAATAATTCTTCTTAAAACGTTCATTTTTTGAAGATCATTTTTATCAAAAATCAGCTCCTCTCTTCTAGTTCCTGACTTTGTAATGTCTATCGCAGGGAAAATTCTCTTCTCCGATATTTTTCTGTCTAAGATTGTTTCGCTGTTACCTGTTCCTTTAAACTCCTCAAAAATCACTTCGTCCATTCTACTACCTGTATCAATTAAAGCTGTCGCTATTATTGTTAAAGATCCACCTTCTTCAATATTTCTAGCTGCACCAAAAAATCTTTTCGGCCTCTGTAGCGCATTAGCATCTACCCCCCCTGTTAAAACTTTTCCAGAACTTGGAACAACAGCATTGTAAGCCCGCCCTAATCTAGTTATAGAATCTAAAAGTATAACAACATCTTTTTTATGCTCGGTTAATCTTTTAGCTTTTTCAATAACCATCTCAGCAACAGCCACATGTCTTTGAGCAGGTTCGTCAAAAGTTGAACTTATAACTTCACCCTTAACAGTTCTTTGCATATCAGTAACTTCCTCCGGTCTTTCATCAATTAGCAACACCATGAGATAACATTCGGGATGATTGGCTGTTATAGAATTAGCTATACTTTGTAAAATCATTGTTTTTCCAGCTTTTGGTGGTGATATAATCAGTGATCTTTGACCTTTTCCAATTGGGCTTACTAGATCAATTAATCTTGGTGTTAAGTCAGGCTTTTTTTCTACCTTATTAATCTCAACTTCCATACCTAACTGTTTATTTGGATACAAAGGGGTTAGGTTATCGAATGCTATTTTATGTTTAAATTTATCTGGTTCTTCAAAATTTATTTTACTTACTTGAACAAGCGCAAAATATCTCTCGCCTTCCTTTGGAGATCTTATAGGGCCCTCAACTGTATCGCCAGTTCTTAAACCAAATCTTCTGATTTGACTTGGACTTACGTATATATCATCTGCTCCAGGTAAATAGTTTGATTCCATTGCTCTAAGAAAACCAAATCCATCTTGTAGCAATTGTAAAACTCCACCACCAGTAATCTCTTCACCCTTTTCTGCAAGTTTTTTTAAAATTGCAAAATAAATTTCTTGTCTACGGAGTGTACTTGCGTTTTCTATACCTAATTTTTCAGCTTCAGTGATTAATTTTTCAGAGCTTTTTTCTTTTAATTCTTGAATATTCATGTGAGGAGGTTTTTGTTAGAATAATCCTAATATATATACTGATGTGAAAATTTCAACCCTAGATAGGTTTAAAAACTACAATAAAAACAATGAAAATAAGCAATATTGTCGGCACTTCGTTCATTATTCTAAAAAATCTGGATGATTTTGAGTTTTCTCTTAACTTTAACGTTCGCATACATTTCCCAAGATACTCGTGATAAACTGTTAAAATTACAACAAATAGAATTTTTAATTGTAACCATAAATATGCAAAAGTTTCAATTCCGTTAATCCAAATCAATATAATTCCAAAAAGCCAAGATAAAATCATGGCTGGACGCATAATATAATTATAAAGTTTTCTTTCCATTGTCTCGAAGATCTCAGTAGCTTGGTCTTTTTCAAAATTTTCAACATGGTAAACAAATATTCTTGGCAAATATAAAAGTCCAGCCATCCAGGAAATTACTGCTATTAGATGAAGAGATTTGAATAAAAGATATCCGCTCATTGATTATAAATTTTTTGAAACAAGATGTTTGAGTAAAGAAATATGATCTTCATTATCATTTAAGCATGGTATCATTTCAAAATTTTCACCACCTGACTTAATAAAACTTTCTTTTCCCTGTATAGATATTTCCTCAAGGGTTTCTACACAATCAGATGAAAAACCAGGACATATAACTAGAATGTTTTTTTTTCCTTCTTTAGGTAAAGCTTCAAAAGTTTTATCAGTATAAGGTTGCAACCATTCTTGAGGACCAAATCTTGATTGAAATGTTGTCATAATTTTAGTATCTGAATATTTTTCAGAAATCAGTCTAGTAGTTTTGTGACAATAACAATGATAGGGGTCTCCTTTATCAAAATATTTTTTGGGTATTCCATGATAGGATGCAATTATTAAATCTGGTTTCCAATCAATTTCATTGATCTTTTTTACTATACTATTTTTAAGAGCATCTATGTAAAGCGGCTCAGATTCATAATGAGGAATTATTTTTAAATTTGGTTGCCATCTCATTTTCATCAAAGTTCTATAAACCTCGTCGCATACAGTTGCTGTCGTTGCAGAAGCATATTGAGGATAAAGTGGGAGTATAATTAAATCCTCACAACCTTTCTCATGAAGTGCATGTATTTTACTTTTAATACTTGGATTGCCATATCTCATAGCAAAATCAACTATCAAATTTTCATTACTAATTTGTTTGGATAATTTCTGCGCTTGACTTTCTGTAAAATATTTAAGTGGAGACATGTTTTTATCTTTCATCCATATTTCCTTATATGCTTTAGCAGTTTTTGCTGGCCTGAAAGTAAGTATAAATAAGTTCAGTATTACCTGCCAAATAAGAGGATTTACTTCAATAACTCTTCTATCGGACAGAAATTCCTTTAAATATTTCCTTATATCCAACCAACTAGTAGAATCCGGTGTGCCAAGATTTATAATTAAAACCCCTGTTTTACCATAATTAACTTTTGGGTGGTCTAATTTCATTTAAAATTTCTTACAATTTTAATCAAATCTTCAACCATTTCAATTTTAGTTTCTGGTAGAATTCCATGTCCTAAATTAAAAATGTATGGATGATCCTTGAAAATATGAAGATATCTTTCCACTTCTTTTTTAAGAATTTCTCTATCAGTCAATAATATTTTAGGGTCAAGCCCTCCCTGAATGGGAATTTTTATTTCTTTTGCTATTTTTTCTGGATCAACATCATAATCTATGTTCACTGCATCTGGTTTAACTATTTCACAGAAATTTTTGTAATCTTTAATACCTCTTGGAAAACAAATTACTGGGACACCTAATTGTTTAACGTATTCTACAATATTTAATGTTGGTATATAAATATACTCAGGAAATTTTTCTTCTAATAATCCAGCCCAACTATCGAAGATTTGGATTACTTTAGCTCCAGCCTCAACTTGGTTTTTTATATGAACTTTTAAGAATTTTTCAATAATTCCTAAGAGTCTATTTATTAGAAATTCATCTTTAAAGAATTCGCCTGTTAGACCTCTTTTTGGTGATGATTTATTAATCATATATACAAGAATAGTCCATGGAGCTCCAACAAATCCTATCATGTCTTTATTAACCATTAAAGAATCCTGGGAAGTTTTGGAAATTGCTTTATAAACTTTATAAACTTTTTCTGTAAAGTTAATTTCATCAACATTTTTAATATTATCTAATTCTAACTTTCCAAGCTTTGGCCCAAAGTTTTTTTCAAATTCTACTGTTTGACCAAGACCATATGGTAACATCAATATATCGGAAAATATTACTGCACCATCAAACCCAAATCTCCTTATAGGTTGAAGAGTTATTTCAGATGCTAGATCACTGTTTAAACAAAGTTTTATAAAATCTGTATTTTTTTTTCTTATCTCCCTAAATTCAGGTAAATATCTTCCTGCCTGTCTCATTAACCATATAGGATTAATTTTAGTATCTTTATTTTTAATACAGTTAGTTATGGGACTCATATAAATAGATATATATTATTTACTTTATTAGTATTATGTATTGTGGATAACGTAAATTAGTCAATTATCACAGTTTGTTAACTTTTTATTAATAATTTAGATCTTTATTTAGCTTGATTTCATAAGGATTAATTAAGTTTTCTCATATTTTATGTATATTATGTATAACTTTGTTAACATTTTATAATTTAGTTAATTTAATGGAAAAAAAACTAACTATTAGTTTCCAGAAAGATAAATCTGAATTTTTCTTATTTTACTAATAGATTATAAACACTTTGTACATGAGAAATTTATATCAAATATACTTAATATCGGACTCTACTGGTGAAACACTTGATAGAATTTTTCTAGCTTTGAAAGCACAATTCCCTAACTTCGAATACGAAACAAATCATTTTTCCTTTACACGTACTGAAAGTCAAACTCTTAGTATACTAAAACAGGCAAAAGGAGATAAAAACTCAATTATTTTATATACTATTGTTAATAGTAAATTAGCAAAATATCTTACAGAAAAAGCATACGAAAGAAATATACCTTGTTTTGGAGTTTTAGGAGACCTGATTTTAAATTTCTCTAAAGTCTTAAATCAAAAAGCCTCTCACCAGCCAAGTGGACAGCATATTTTAAATGAAGAATACTATGACAGAATTGAAGCTATTCAATTCACTATGAACCATGATGATGGTAATCAAACTGATGATATAGAGAAATCAGATATTATTTTACTAGGTGTAAGCAGAACCAGTAAAACACCTACTTCCATTTATCTAGCTAATAGAGGGTACAAAACTTCAAATATTCCGTTAGTAAATAAAAATTCTATACCACCTAAAGTTATAGAAAAAAATTTTAGGCCATGCGTTGTTGGCTTAATTACAGAAGCAGAAAGATTATATGATTTAAGAAAAAATAGATTAAATTCATTAAGAGAAGATCAAAATAGTGAATATGTAAATATTGATAAGATTAAAGATGAACTTAATAGTGCTAGAAAATTATTCAAAGAGAATAATTGGCCAACTATAGATGTAACAAGAAAATCAGTTGAGGAAACCGCTGCGTCGGTAATAAAAATTTTTGAAATAAAGAATAAAAAAAATGCCTAACATAATTTTAGCTTCAAAAAGTAAAGTTAGAAAAGAAATACTAGATAATCATAATATTAATAGTAAGGTTGAAGCCTCAAATGTAGATGAAGACCCTATAAAAGAAAGTTTATTAAAGGAAGGAGCTTCACCAGAAATTATTTCTAAGAATCTAGCAGAATTAAAAGCAAACAAGGTAAGTCAAAAAATTAACAATGCTTTAGTATTAGGTGCAGATAGCGTCATCGATTTAACTGGAGAATTAATTTCAAAACCAGAAAGTAGAGAAGAGGCTTTAAATATTTTAAAGAAACTCAATGGAAAAAAACATTCTTTGATCAGTTCAGTTTGTATATCTAAAAATGGATCTATGGTTTGGAACTATACTGACAAAGCTTACTTGACCATGAAGGATTTTTCTGAAAATGAATTAACTACTTATCTAAATAAAATAAGTGATGAAGCTTTATATGCTTATAATGTTTATCAAATTGAAGGAGAGGGAAGAGCCTTATTCTCAAATATTGATGGAGATGAAGATACTATAATGGGTTTGCCTATCAAAAAAATTAAGGAATATTTGGAACTTCAAAAATGAAAAAATTTTTAGTAATAGGTAATCCAATTGAACATTCTTTATCTCCAAAGTTGCATAATTATTGGATAAAAAAAAATAGTTTAAATGCAATCTACGGAAAACTGGAAACCTATGACAATGATTTGTCTGAACTATGCAAATCTATCAAAAAGGGAGATTTGGATGGTTTAAATGTTACTGTTCCTTTTAAAAAATCTATAATACCTCACTTAGATATTTTGAGTAGTAATGCATTAAGGACACAGTCTGTAAATACTATCTCGTTGAATAAAGGTCATTTAATTGGAGATAACACTGATATTAACGGGTTTGAATTAAGTATTAGAAAATTGAATTATGATGTTAGTGACAAGATAGTTCTGATATTAGGTGCTGGAGGGGTTGTGCCGTCAATAATTTTTTCATTGTTAAGGATGAAAGTATCAAAAATATTTTTGAGTAACAGAACTAAAAAAAAAGCTGAAGACTTAAAAAATTTATTCAATGAGATTAATGTTGTGGAATGGGGTGATTTACCAAAGTTTGATATGATAATAAATGCAACTACCTTAGGTTTAAATAAAGTAGACAAATTTGGTATAGACTTTTCTCAAGTTGGTCAAAATAAACTTTTTTATGATGTTATATACGCTCCATTTCTAACAGAGTTTTCGGAGGCAGGAAATGCAAAGGGTAATTCAATTGAAAATGGTTTAAATATGTTTTTATTTCAGGGCCAACAAGCTTTCAATATTTGGCATAATGTTGAACCAGAAATTAACAAAGAATTAATTGAATTTCTAAAAAACTGAAATTATGAGATTTAAAATTAAAAATGATTAGAGTTGGGATAATTGGCGGTATAGGTTCAGGAAAATCTTTTATTTCAAAGCTCTTTGGATATCCAGTATTTAATGCAGATAATGAAGTAAAATATATTTATAAAAAAAATAAAGTTTGTTTTAATAAATTAAAAAAAAAATTACCAAAATTTATAAAAACATTTCCTATTAAAAAAAAAGAGTTAATATTGTCCATTAGCTCAAATAAGAAAAATCTTAAAATCATATCCTCCGTTGTTCATCCATTTGTGAGAAAAAATATGAAAAAATTTATAATAAGAAACAAAAAGAGTGAAATGATAATTTTTGATATCCCTTTATTAATAGAAAACAAGCTCAATAAAAAAAAAGATATAATTATTTTTGTTAAATCAAAAAAAACGAAAGTTTTAAATAGATTAAAAAAGAGACCTAACTTTGATGAAAAATTGATTACGAAACTTAAAGAAAATCAGGTTATCTTATCTAAAAAGAGAAAATTAGCTGACTATGTCATTAATAATAATTTTTCAGCGAATGTGATGAAAAAAAAAGTTAAACTAATTAAAAAAGAAATTTTGAATGAAAGAAATAGTTCTAGATACTGAGACAACAGGCCTATCAGTTAGAGATGGTCATAGAATTGTTGAAATCGGCTGTATAGAGTTAGATAATCTAGTACCAACAAAAAATATATTTCATTTTTATTTAAACCCTGAGAGAAAAGTTTCAGAGAAAGCATTTGAAGTTCACGGTTATTCTGATGAATTTTTAGCAACTAAACAAAAATTTGCTGATATAGCTGATGATTTTATAGATTTTATTAAGGATAAAAAAATTATTATTCATAATGCTGAATTTGATATTGCTCATTTAAATAACGAATTAACTTTAATTGGAAAGCCAAAGATAAGTAATGCATATGTTATTGATACATTAGAACTAGCGCGAAATAAATTTCCGGGATCAGGAATTAGCTTAGATGCTTTATGTAAAAGATTTAGAATTGATAATTCTAAAAGAGAAAAACATACAGCGTTAATGGATTGCGAATTACTTACTAAAGTTTACATAAATTTAATAGATCAAAAAGAACCCACTTTTAATTTAGTTGAAAACAATGAGTCAAAGATTATTTCCAATCAAGGTGGATTAGACTATTATAAAAAAATAATATTTCCATCTGAAGAAGAGTTATCTAACCATGAAGAATTTTTGAAAAAAAACTTAAAAAAAAATTATTTTTAATTCAATCTAGCTATATATAATTTCTCGAAATCAATTTTTCTGCCAAATTTTAAATTAGGTAAGCCTGAATTCTTGAGAATAGTTAAAAACTTTTCCTCTAGTTCAGGATAAATTTTTGTTTGTAAATCGCATAATACTATTTTTTCAAGTTCATCTTTTTTAATTTTTAAGTCTAATATATCAATAACAGTTGCATATTTTATTTGAAAAAAACCTGTTTTCTTTTTTTTGTTTGGGTTGGTGTAGCTCAGCGTCGTTAGAACTTCTATCATTTTTTTTTTTAAAGGTTTTGAATTTATATCAACTTTCATCTGAAACTCAGGAATTGTATTTCTAATTGTAAGCAGGCTTTCTGGACTTGGTATCTCAACTGACAAATCTTGTATATAGCTTACTATTATTTTATATTTATTTTCCATCTTTATCATCTATATCTTCAAATTCTCCTTCAATGTAATTTTTATCTTTATGGTTATTTTTTTTCTTTGATAAATATTTCTTTGAATATTTGCTTAAAATTATTTTTCTGGTCAGTGGAAATATTAATAAAATACCTACTATGTCTGTTGCAAACCCCGGTAGGATTAACAAAATGGCTGCAAAAGCTATTGCTGCTCCTGAAACTATTTCATAAAGTGGTAGTTCATTTTTAACCAATTGTGACATACCCGATCGTAATGTATTAAATCCCTCATATCTCGCGTACCAAATACCCACTACTGCGGTTGTAAGTATTAATAAAATGGTGTTTAGTGCTCCTATTTCTGATCCAATCTTTATAAATAAGTAGATTTCAATAATAGGTATCCCTAAAATAAGAATTAATGCTGTGTTCATTTGTCTATAATGTAAATTGCAGGTTGAAATTAATCAACATAGTAAATATTATTACTATATGAGTTATAGCTTTGAATACATCGATATAATATTATTAGCAATGATTGCAGGTTTTATTTTCCTTAGATTAAGAGGAATTTTAGGTAAAAAAACGGGTTTTGAGGAGAATATCAATTCCAGTTTTCCCCATGAAGAGGCTTCGGAAACAAAAAGTTCCCCTATTTTAAACGCAAACACATTTGACGATGCAGCAAAGAAAGATTTTTTAAATGGCGCCAAAATCGCTTATGAAAGTATTATTACTAGTTTCTCCAAAGGAGATCTAAAATCAATAAAAAGTCTTTTAGCAAAAGATGTATATGATCAATTTGATGAAGCAATAAAAGATAAAAAAGCAAGAAATGTAACTTCTGATACAACCTTTATTGGTATTAATTCTGCTGAAATCAAAGAGCATAATCAAAATAAAAATATGCTAGAAGTAACTGTTGAATTTGTAAGTGAAATTATATCTTGCATTAAAGACAAAGATAATAAAATTGTATCTGGCGATGCCCAAAAAGTTAAAAAAGTTTTAGATACTTGGAAATTTACAAAAGATAGTACGTCAAAAAATCCTAACTGGCTAATAGTAGACACCCAGGCTTAGTTGAATAAAAAAATATCAGATAAAGATAAACAAGACTGGCAAGATTTCTTAAATAGTACTGACAAATTAGAAAATAAAGACCAAAAAATTTCTTCAACGCCAAAAAGATATATTGAAAAATCCATTGATTTGCATGGTTATACCTTAGAGGAGGCAAATCAAAAGATGACCTCCTACATAGAAGAATGTTTTATTAATGGAGTTAATAAAATAAATGTTATTACAGGGAAGGGTTTAAGATCTAAAAATTTAAATGATCCATATCAATCTAATGATTTGAGTATATTAAAACACTCAGTTCCTAATTTTATTAAAGGTAGTGATCATTTAATGAGCAAAATTATAAGTATTGATTTTGAGGCTGTTGAAAACCCATCAATTGGAAATTTTGAAATTTTTTTAAGAAAAAAAAAATAAGAATTATAAAATAAATTTTGAAAGATCTGCGTCTTTTACAAGTTCACCAATATTTTTCTTGATATACTCCGAGTCTATACTGATTTTTTCACCAGCTCTATCTGTTGCTGTAAAACTTATTTCATCTAAAACTCTTTCAATAATAGTATGTAGTCTTCTAGCACCTATATTTTCGACAGTTGTATTTACTTCACTTGCAATTGTTGCGATGGTATCAATTCCATCCTCTGTGAATTCTAAATCAACATTTTCAGTTTTAAGTAAAGCTTTGTATTGTTTGATCAAACTGTTATCTGGTTCTTTTAAAATCCGCTTAAAATCATCACTATTTAATGCATCTAGTTCGACCCTAATTGGCAGTCTTCCTTGAAGTTCAGGCAAAAGATCTGATGGTTTTGCTAACTGGAAGGCCCCAGAGGCTATAAATAATATATGATCTGTTTTAATTGGACCATATTTAGTACTTACTGTTGTTCCTTCAATTAATGGAAGCAAGTCTCTTTGAACACCTTCTCTAGATACATCTCCACCAACTCGATCAGTTCTTGCTGAAATTTTATCTATTTCATCTAAAAATACTATTCCATTATTTTCAGTTGTATTTTTTGCTGATTTAATAATTTTATCTTGTTCAATTAATTTATCCGCTTCCTCATTTAATAATATTTCGTGAGACTCTTTAACTGACATCTTCTTCTTCTTAGCTTTTTGGCCCATAGACTTTCCAAGCATATCTGAGATATTAATCATTCCAACGTTAGCACCTGGCATACCAGGAATTTCAAATGATGGCATTCCACCACCACTTTCCGTGACAGCTATCTCAATTTCGTTATCATCTAAATCACCGTCTCTTAATCTTTTTCTAAAACTTTCTCGTGTAGCAACACTTGCTTTATTACCTACAATTGCATCAAGAACTCTATCCTCAGCTAATTTCTGTGCTTTAGCGTGAACCTCTTTTCTTTTTTTCACTTTTTCCATTGCAATAGCAATTTCTAAAAGATCTCTAATAATTTGTTCAACATCTCTTCCAACATAACCTACTTCAGTAAATCTTGTTGCTTCAACTTTTACAAATGGTGCTTCAGCTAATTTTGATAATCTTCTAGATATTTCTGTTTTACCAACACCTGTTGGCCCCATCATTAAAATATTTTTTGGAAGAACTTCATCTTTCATATCACCTTCTAGAGCTTGTCTTCTCCATCTATTTCTCAATGCTATCGCAACTGCTCTTTTTGCATTATTTTGCCCAACAACAAATCTATCCAATTCAGAAACTATTTCTCTTGGAGATAATGAGTCTTGAATATTATTTTTTTCTTTTTTAACTTTTGCGTTTGGTAGTGTTGTGACGTTTGATTTTTCCATATTAAATTTTTTCTATATTGCAATTATCATTTGTGAAAACACATATTTCAGAAGCAACTTTAATTGCCTTTCTTGCAACCTCTTCTGCAGATAAATCTGTATCCATTAAAACTTTTGCTGAAGCTAGTGCATAATTTCCACCAGAACCTATTCCAATCACATCACCTTCAGGCTCTAAAACATCACCAGTTCCAGAGATAATAAAGCTATTTTCTTTATCACCAACTGCCATTAGAGCTTCTAATCTTCTTAAATATTTATCTGTTCGCCAATCTTTAGCTAATTCAACAGCTGCTCTTGCTAAATTTCCAGCATGTTTTTCTAGTTTAG